>NZ_QUDI01000032.1:0-72927 GCF_003477465.1 Parabacteroides sp. AF48-14 | reverse complement strand
TGAATAAAATATTCATCACATGACAAACTATAAATAGTAGAACTTAGAATACTAAAAAATCGAGTGCTCTATTATCCTAATTTGAACGACAGTTTTTGGACACCCTACCCTACAGGGCTTTGTAGGAACTTACCAGAGCCTGATCCTAACGGACAGTCTCAAATAGAGGTTCATCCCCTTCCTCAGAATCCGGAGGAGCAGGGCGAGAATAAGTTTCAGTGCTGACGGGAGGTTCTTCATCCGGTACGGGTTTAAAGTGAAACAAGAAATTCAATAATGCCAAAACAAATTCAATGATCTTTCTGATTTTCTGCATAATTATTCTTCAATTAACGCAATAACCGCCTGAATTGTCCGTGCGATCTGGATGATGCTGTGCCGGTACGTTTCGCGGTTGTCGCCGTTCTGTTCGCTAATGTAAGGACTGTAGGCAATCTCTTTGGCGTAGGCCTCCGGGTCATTGCTTACCTGCCAGGCACGGCGATAACAATCCCGAATAAGGCGTGCAAAATCCAGGAAAGAGTTTTCGCGTGTATCATACCGGCGGAAGTCCAAAGAATAGGCAGAAGTCTTTAAAACCGTCTTTCCGCCATGCCAATAAGCGTTACTGCAACCGTAGGCCGTCAATCCGAAAAAGTTCCGGCTTTCCCGTGCCAGGTCACTCATGCCCCAACCGCTCTCTAACGCCGCCTGTGCCAAGATGACCAGCGGATTCATGTTGAAAGCAGCTCCTGCCGACAAAGCCGCCGGCAGACACTCTTTTACGAAGCTGATTTGTGCTGGTTTCATAAAATTCCAGGTCTTTCTACACCAGAACCATTTCCGGAATTATCTGATTCATTTTCAATGCGTTCAACGCTTACTTTGGCTATCATTTCACGCAGTTTAGCCCCCGGAGAGAAGATTATTCGCGGCTTTCGGATCATGGATGCCTGAAAATCGCTTGCATATACCACTCCAGCGCTTCCGATCGAGAGGCGGAAGTTACCCAATGCCCCCATCTGGACCGTTTCGCCTCGGAGCAGCGCCTCTTGCATGCAGCGGATCACACCCAGCAAGACGAGCGCCACGTCGCCATCGCTGGCTGTCGAACGGTCTGCCACCACATCGCAGATGGTATTGAAGTCCATCATTCCCGTGACATTGGCGGAAGCATAATACCGCTTCGCATCTGCATCCGCACCTTTCGTCAGGTCTTTTTTCAAAACAAGTTTGTACTTTACTGACATACGATTAAAAAATTTAAGGGTTAGTGAATTATTACATTACAAAGATACAACACCATGTAGCCCAATGGGAAAGGTGTTGCAGGGTGCCGGATGTTTGTGCCGGATTCAATAACTTTTTATAAAATAGTTGTCATAAAGTTTGCATAGTACCAAATAAGTCCGTACATTGTAAGTGAATTAGATGACTTAGATAAAAAATATTATGGAAGATAAAAAAAACGAGCTGGAATCAGCAAGGGGCGCAATGGGAGTAACCGAGTTCGCCCTCCTTTATTTCCCTGACTGTACGCCCGAAATGGCATACAAAAGGATGTGGGTATGGATCGTACCTCGCGCGGATTGAAGGAAAAGCTGATCGCTGCCGGTTGGGTAAGATTTCAGAAACTTTACACGCCGAAACAAGTCGCCTGCCTGGTTGAGCACCTGGGCGAACCTTAGATAGAATACTAATCGGATATTTTTAGTACATCCACATAAAACAATTGTGACATGATTGATTCATTAAGCGTCAAAGGAACTTTCTTTGACTCGGCGATCCGGACATGGAGCGCCCGTATGATGCCCTTAGACCAGTACATCAACGAAGTGAAAAACGGAGTTCACGCCCCGGCGATTGCCCGGATCAGGGAACTGGTCTCGGCCGGTAAAAACAAAGAAGCGGAGAGCCTGAAGAAGGAACTATCCCTCTACGTTGCCGGCGGCGAAATGCAAGGCGGCCGGCGTCTGGAGCACATGGTGGCTTATAGCGGTTGCATCTGCACTGATATCGACGACCCCGCCATCCCACCCCAGGAAGTCCTCCGGATCGCAGGAAACCTCCCGTATGTGAAAGCCGGACACATCAGTCCTTCCGGCACAGGTAACAAACTCTTTATCCTGGTAGACAGCCCTTTGGAGTGCCACTCCCTGGCCTTCGAGCTCGTACGCCGCCGCATCGAAACCGATATCCCCGGCGTGACGGTGGACCGGAGCGGCAAGGACCCGAACCGCGGCTGTTTCGTCAGCCACGACCCCGACGCCTTTTATAAGGTAGAATCGGAAGTGCTCTCCCTTCCCATGCCCGAGCCCGCGCCGGCCACCCATGCGCCCCGTCCGGAGGCCGGTCGTACGGCAGACGCCCTCACGAACTACATCGACAAGTATGAGCAGGATAACCCTTTCGCCGCCGGAGGGCGCCACTCGCATGTCGTGAAACTCGCCGCTGTCCTGAACAATGCCGGCTTTTCGCCCTACGAAGTAGCGGCCGAATGCACCCGCCGTTACGTCCAGCCGGATTTCCCGGCAGGCGAAATCGAGAAGACCGTCACGGATATTTACCGCCGTTACAGCGCCTCGCATGGCTGCAATCCGTATAGGCCGAAAGAGGAGCAGGAGATCCGGAAAACTGCCAAAACCGCCAAAACTGCCTCCGATGGTGTCCAGAGAGGATTAGCTACTGATAATGATGTAGAAAGTGTTGATATAGAACCGGATATATCTCTTTTGCCCTGCTTCGACGAATCCATCTACAATCACCTCCCCAGCCTTCTGGCGGACGTCGTGAAGCGTGCCGAAAGCCGTACGGAAAAGGATGTCTTGCTGCTCTCCACCCTGACGTTGTTGAGTAGTGTAATGCCGGGTGTCAGGGGTTCATTGAAAGAGCACGAATACGCATCTCCTCTCTATACGATTATCACCGGCAGTTCGGGTAGCGGGAAAGGCTGTGTCGCCGGTTTGCAAAAGTTGCTCGATCCCTGGCAACAATATATCTACGATAACTCCTCCTATGAAGTTGAAAAATATGAGCGGGAGAACGAAGAATATGAAACCTACCGGATGCAGAAGCGGCAGAACCGCAGCTCGAAACAGCCCGCCGGCCCCGCTCCGTCGAAGCCGAAGGTCGTGAAGCAACGCAACCTCCGTGTCACTGGCAGCGTCACGCAAGCACGCCTGGTGGAACTCCTCCATGTCAACTATCCCTACACCTCTTGCCTGCTGGACACGGAGATGGAGACGGTAGTCAATATGTTGTCGCAGGATTTCGGAAACTATTCCGATATCATAAACAAGTCGGCCCATCACGAGACTGTTGGCAATTCTTCTAAAAAAGACGGTTCCTTGCTGGCCAAATTCCCCTGCCTTGCAATGTTGTGCACCGGGACGCCGGCCCTGCTGCCCCGTCTGATCCCCTCGACCGAGAATGGATTGTTCAGTCGTATTTTGATGTATAAGATAGCCGGGGGAGGGCAGTACCATCCGCTGACTTCGGCCGATGATACGCCGGCTGCTTCCAGCCATCTGGACAGTCTTGGGCAGTGTGTGCTCGACTATGGTGTATTCCTGGACGGTTCACCGACGTGGGTGAAGTTTTCCAATGCACCACGTAAAAGGCTGGATCGTTTCTTGGAGAGCGAATACTATAATGTCCGTTCTTTCGGCCACGAAGATCTCGAATCGACAGTCCTGCGCTATCGGCTGATTATCTTCCGCCTGGGGATGACCCTGACCGGTTTGCGTAAAGCCGAGAGTGGTTTGACGGAACGTGTCTGGACGATAAGCGATGAAGATTTTGACCTGGTTTTTCATATCGGGAAAATCTGTTTGCAGCATGCCTATGTCGTGGCTACCTCGTTGAAGCACGCCTCTGAAGAAGTCCACTTCAAGTTCCCACATGCCTTGCGCAACCTCTTTGCCTCCCTTCCGGAAAGTTTCAAACGTAGCGATGCTTTAGTCGCAGCAAATGGCTGTGGTGTCAGTGCCTCGAGTCTCGACAAATTTCTCCGGAAAGCCGAAAAAAGTAATCTAATCGTCTCTGAAGGAAGTGGTTACTATCGGAAGACAGAGCAGGGTAAACAGGTGGTTGCCATTTAAAATAGGGTAGGGCAATTTTGGCAGTTTCGGCAGTTTTTTAACACGAAATTCATCAAATGCCCAAAATTGAACGGATAAGCATCGAATCAAAAACGGATAAGCACCCCTTCAAAACGCAGTAGGCATCGGGGTTTTCCCTAAAAAGCACCGATTTTTAGACGGAAACGCTGTTAAGACTTTTTAGGATTGTTGTTTTTGGAAGTAAATATCTGGGATTCAAATTGTTGAGTGGCTGAAAAATGACTAAAAAAAACGATCGTTTTAATTCGTCATTTTTACTGCACAAAAATACGCATTCCTTTTTAAACCACAACTCTTTTCAATAAAAAATTTCTTACCTCTATATTCTTTCTTATCAATTAGATAGCAATTTTAGTACGAAAATACGCCTTTTCAATACGAAGTCCAAAGATAGCCGAAAAAAATGACTAAAAAAAACGATCGTATTCGTAGTCAAAATACAATCGTTAACAAACGTACCTTATAATAGCGCGTACGTATATATATAGAACTGACATTTCAATAACTGTATTATTAATATTAAAATTTAGATTATGAACAAGAGATTTTCTACTCTTTTGACAGCGTTCCTGCTGATGGTAGGTGCGTTGTTTGGTACTGCAAGTGCAGCTGTGACTTATAGCGCTGCATCTGGTGATCTTGCTGAAGGACTAAAAGTTTATTTAGGAGATGGTAGCTCTACATTTTTGGCTTCCGAACAGATTGGGACGACTGGCAATTACACATTTGCAACAGGAACTACTCCTGAAGCATTTACTGTAACCGGCTTAAAAAAAGAAAACGGTAAGAATCTGTTTAAATTGGTGAATGCTGCAGGTAAGACTATCTATGGTAAGATCGGTGGAACCTATGTTGAAGCTGCAGAAGCTGCAGACGTAACAAACGGTAACTGCTGGTTTTCCGCAGATGATGCGGCTGGTACAATTTCTTTGGGTGATAAGCCTTTGACTTACGATATGTCTACTGTTGCTAAAGTAGCTAAAATGCTTATCGGGTCACAGGATTTAGAAGCTGCAGACCTGAACAAAAATCTTTCAGGTAAAGGTTTCTCTTTTTCTTTCCCAAATGCAAAATCAGAAGCTGAAGTAAATCCGTTTGCTGATAATATGGTGGCAGTGGATGCTTCTATAGTTCAAACTGCATTGACAAATGGAGTTGTGGGATCAGGAACTTATACTAATGTCCTTTGCTTTGTAAAAGCAGATGCTGCAGGTTTAGCTTATTTGGCTGCAACAGATAATGCAGACAAAGCAAAAGCTGCTACTTTTGTTGTGCTGAATCCGCAAGCGAACTTTGGTATTACGGGTTTAGTTGTTGCCTCAGGTGAAGGTTTTGGCTTTACAACAGTGAAAGGAAGCAAATTGGCTGAAAATAATAAGAATGCCGATGGTAAGATTGCATTTGCTAATGCGGTATATAAAGTTTCCGAAGGTGACATTCTGAACGCTGCTGGAGAGTATACGATTGAAATTGCCGCTGGCGCAAAAGTAAAGTCTGGCTCTGATGAAAATACAGCTACTATTGCTGCTGTTTATGTAGGTGCTTATTCTTTGACGACAGGTGGTTTGAAGACTTATATTACTACTGTTCTTGCTGCAAATGCGGATGATCTGTCTCTTGCTATGACTTCAAGCAACACTTGGGCTAAAGCATCTGATGTATTGAGCGCAACAGACGCTACAATCGTAAATTTGTCATTCTTGGGAACAATGCCGGCCGATGCTACTGAAGCTGCTGCTTCTTTGTATGGTAAATATCTGGTACCTGTTTATGGTGCTGCAAACTTTACAGCTGCTGTTGCTGCTCCGAAGGATGTTGATGTAAACGCTCCGTTGTCACAATGGGTTGTTTCTGCTGTTAGTGGACATGATTTTACTTTCACAAACCGTGAAACAAATGTAACATTCACTGCAAGTCTTTATAAGACAGATAAGGTTGGTGAATATTTGATTGGTAGTGCTTCTATGACTGACGAACGTGGTGCAGGTAATGCTATTACTACAGTTGATGGTGTAACAGCGGGCACAACTTTAAAAACTATTGCAAACTGGGGTGGTCAGATAATCAAGTTGACTGCTACGACAGATAGTGAAGGTTTCATGACTTTGACTGATGCACAGCTTGAGCAACAGACAGAATTAGTATTCAACGGAGCAGGTACATTGGCTGCAAGCAAATTGTATATGATGTATGATGCTGCTGCTTCTTCTTCTCCATTCTTCTTGCCGACTAATGATGCAACGAAGGGGCTTACATGGTTCTTTGAAAAAGCTGAAAGCGTGAAGAACAAAATCAAATATGCTTACCTGAAGGATGATGTTGTGACTTTGAAGGATTCTGTTGTTGCAACTGCTCCTTCTTATCTGATGTATAAGAAAGATAACAATAATGTTAAAACATACTTTGGTGGTGTTGCTGATGATGAAGATTATGTAGCTGCTGCTGATAAGGATGCTAATGCTAAACGTTGTTACTTCAAAAAGAATGTAGATGGGACATATGCTTTGATTACAGCAGGTAAACCTGTAGGAGTAGATGATGCTGCAAAATATAAAACCGTTGTAAAAGGCAATATCGCAAAAATGTCAGTAAACGTTGCTGGCGAAACATTTGCAACAACAGAAGTTCTGTCTGCTGATGCCGCTTATTCAAACATCACAGTTGATTTCAATACTTTCACTGAAAGTTTGGAATCTGTTGCTCGCCACGCTACATTAGATAGTGAAGACGGTGCTGTTTCGATGAAGCTGAATAAAAATGGTATCCTTGAAGGTATTGTTGCTGGTGAAGGTCTGACATTCTGGTTGGATACGGCTGACATTGATCAGGAAATTCCTTCTTTCTATATTTCTAAAGGTAATGGTGAAGAAGCTGCAAGAAGTTTCTTGTTCTACGCTACAGACTCTTTGACATACTGGGATGCAGCTTCTGCAACTTATAAGACAAACGAAAACTATTATCTGGAAGGTTCTAACAAGGCTGACATGAAAGCAATTTTCCGTCCGGCTGCATTGGCAGGTATCGATACTATTGCAACAACTGTTGCAGGTGAGGCTGTAAAGGTCGCTGAAGAAGCCGAAGAAGATGTATGTTTGGCTGGTATTGAGAACTTCAAGTTCTACATCATGAAGTCTGGCGAAACAAGCTATGTGATTCGTCCGATGGGCGCTTCTCAGTTCTATCTGTACAACCTGAATGGAAAGTTAGGTTTCACTAACGATCCTGACAAGGCTTTGGTTATCACTTTGGGTAATGGCGATGCTACTTCTAGCGAAGAAGCTCCAGCTGTAGCAACTATTAAGGTTGTTGCTGGCGAAGGTAATGTACAGATCGCTGGTGCTGCCGGTAAGAAAGTTGTCGTAAGCAATATCCTGGGCCAGGTAATCGCTAACACAGTTGTAACTTCCGACAACGCAACAATCGCTGCTCCTGCAGGTATCGTTGTAGTAGCTGTTGAAGGTGAAGCTGCTGTAAAAGCGATCGTTAAATAACGATTGATACTAAAAGAACAATACTAAAATGTGGTGGGCGAGTGAACCTCGCCCCTACATAATGACATTTTATAATCAAATAATTCTAAGATTCACTCGTGCGGCATTTCCCAGACGGAAGGCATTTGTTGTCTCTGTCCCGTAGAAACGTCCAACTACCCCGTGAGGGCGAACAAGCGGTGGATATTAATACTAAAGTAATCGAAATTACAGTAAAAAAAGTTCATCTGTCCCTCCCTCTGCGAAGACCGAAGGCAGACAAAAAACAAGCTCCCGCAATCTTTTGATTGCGGGAGCTTCGTTGTGTATATTGCTTATAGAAGATTGATCAAATCAAATATCATTAAACGTGTATAAAGCGGATGTTGATGTCTCTGATGTAAAATTGTAGATATTTTGTTGTATAGTTGAACAACGTTTTGTATATTCGCGGAATGGAAGTGGAACGTAAAATACGGACGTACGGAGGCTTCTTTGAAGCTTTTATGGAAACCTTGACTGAAAAAGAGCAAGACAAAATTCAATATGGATTACTCTTGCTTAAAACTCAGGATAGATTATCAAAGAAGTTTGTAAAGATGCTGAGAGATGGTCTATTCGAGCTCCGTACGGAATATAACGGTAATATTTACCGGGTATTCTTTATCTTTGACGGTAATAACATTGTGGTCTTATTCAATGGCTTTCAGAAAAAGACACAGAAGACCCCCACTAAGGAAATAGAAAAAGCATTAAAAATAAAGGAGGCATATTATGCAGACAAACAATCATCAGATATTTGATTATGACGCTGTTCTGGATGCCCGTTTTGGCAAAAAAGGAACAGCGAGCCGTGCGGAAGCAGAGGAAAAAGCTTATGCTTTCTATACGGGCCAAATTATTGAAGACGCCCGTAAAAAAGCAAAGATCAGCCAAGCTGAACTTGCCCGGCGTATTGGCTCTGACCGCTCTTATATATCGAGAGTTGAAAGCGGACAAACGGAACCGAAAGTTTCAACTTTCTATCGTATCATGAACGCCTTGGGTTGCCAAATAGAATTATCTATGTCCTTATAATGTAATACAAAGCCCCGGCATACCGAAGGTCGATTAACGGATGTGCCAGGGCGGAGAGTATGAAGATCAAGAAAACTATTATTTAATATTCTTCAGCGCTTCGAGGGCAGTCTTGTTGCCGGGGTCGATGTCGAGGATTTTGTTCCAGTATGTCCGGGAGCTGTCCATGTCTTGCTTGAGGTAATAGTAGTAACCTAAGTAGCGGTAACATTCGGACAACTCTTTCAGGTATTTGTCCTTGTCCTTTTCGAGGAGGGGAATACATGATTCGTAGTACGGCTTAGCCTGTCCCTTTACTGTTTCCGGGTCCATCAGCGAGTTGGTGCGTGCCTGCCACAAGAGCCCCAGGTGGCTCGACGGAACCCGTTCCTTGACGATCGCGAAAAGGCTGTCGGCTTTTGTCAGGTAGCCGGTTGCAAGCGTGCTGTCCTTGACGGCGGCGCCGTAATAATATTTCCCCAATTGGTAGAAGTCGGAAGCCTCTGCCGCTTCACCCGCCTGTTCGATGTATTTTGTGTAAGCCAGGATGGCGGCCTTGTCGTCTCCTTTGTTCAGGTTGGCATCGGCGATATCCTTATAGATCTCGGGATGTGTATCGCTATTGCAAAGCGCTTGCGCTTTTTGTAAGGCGACTAACGACTGTTCATACTGTTCGGACTTGTTTAGCAGGCGGCCATAGTACAGGTAATCCTGCCAGATGAATTTGCCGTCCGGGATATTGAAGAAGGCAGTCGCTTCGTCCAGGCCCTCCCGGTAGTTGCCGGTTTCGCAGGCGTTATAGAAGCTAAGACGTTTCAGCAGGAAATTGTCTAGGTCGATGGCCTTTCCTTCGGCTATCGCCCGGGCCGCTTCGTCGTACTGTTTGTTGAAGAAGAGGGCGGAGGCGTAATGGACCAGGTTGTCGACAGAATAGAAGCCTCCGGCCATGTAGCGGCTGTAGGCGTCGATCGCTTTCGCATAGGCACCCTCCTGCGAATAGATATTCCCTAAGGTACGTTGGGCAAGCAAATAATCCGGATGGCTTGCCAGCACCTTTTGCAGCATTTCCACCGAAAGGGCAGGAGTTACGCTCTGGTAGACCTTGGCATATTTGAGATAGGCGATCCGGCAGTCGGGATCGAAATGGATCGCCTGCTCGTATTTGCCGGCGGCGTCACCCGGTTTGTTCTCGGACAGCAGGCGGTCGCCTTCGTACAAATAGAGGGAGGGGGCGTTCGGATTGTATTTGCGGGCATTCTCGAGAGAGGCGGCGGCTTCTGTCGCCATACCGTTTGTTGCATAGGCAGAGGCGATGGCGACGTAGGTGTCAGCATCCTTTTTGTTTACTTTGATGGCAGCGTCGAAGGCTTTTACGGCGGCGGATTTGTCTGTCTTCAGCAGGAGCTTTCCTTCGCCTACTTTATTCAGGGCATATTCGGGGTTGGCTTCCCAACCCTGTTTATAGTAGTTTTGCGCTTCCGGCAATTGTCCGGCGTTGTAGGCTATCTCGCCCAAATAATAGCAGGCGATCGCTTTTTCCACAGGGGAATTGTCCAGCAGTTTCTCAAACAGTTTTCTGGCAATATCCGGTTCACCGGCTTGGTAGAAGTCGATGCCGGGATTGTTGTCTGCATAGGCAATGGTTGCCAGCAGGCTGATGATCAGGATATAGATGTTGCGTCTCATAATAATTAATTGTTTAGTGTTGGTAACTAATTCGTTATATTCACGATCCGGACCGGCTGTGTTACCGGGAGCAGACCGGATTTCAGGATGATCCGCTGTCCGCGATCGCTCGAGACAAAAGAGGTGAAGCCAGAAGCCAATCCTGTCCGGGGTTCGGAAAGGATCAGGTAGACTGGCCGTGTCATCGGATAATCGCCTAATGCGATATAGGCCTGGTAAGGCTTGAAGCTGTTTGTCGGAGTTGCCTTCCGGTAACGGCTGACGGCCATCACGCGAATATTGTCGATAAAGCTCATGCAAGTGGAGTCGGACGGATTACTGATCCAGTTAACCCCGATGACGCCGAGCGCTCCGGGTGTCTTGGAAACGTAGTCGAGGACGGCCCGGTTGCTCTGTGCTGCTTGCAGGTGTGCGCTTAGTTTCTCACCGCCGCAAATAGAGTCGATCGCATACCGTACGGTGCTCGAATTGGGGTTGTCGAACACCACTTCGATCCGGGTCGCCGGATTTCCGGGCGATAGCTCGTTCCAGTTGCGTATCTTACCGGTCAGGATTTCTTTCAGGGTGGGAATGCCGATCAACGAATCGGCATTCTGCCTGTTGACGATCAGTGCGATTGCATCGGTCGCGATCCGGATGGCTTTCGGGTACAACTTTTTCCGGTTCATAAAGTCTGTTTCCTCTCCGGTCAGTTGCCGGGTGGTAACGGCCAGCCTGGTACTGTCGTGCAACAGCCGGTTGATCGTCTTCGTCTCGCCGGAGAATAGGGGAACGATTCCCGCTTCTTTGTAGATGCTTTCGAATACGGCGACCTCTTCTTGCAGGATCGGTGCCAGAGATTCGTCCGACGCGACGGCTATCACGCCGCTTGTCGGAGTGTCGTCGGGTTCCGTCTCTTTCCTGGAGTTGCATGCAACCAGAGACGAGGCTATTAAGAGCGATATGATAATATTCTGTTTCATCTTAACACTTTACCTCCATAATTATTGTAACTTGAAGCGAACCGGAACCGTGAAATAGACAGGGACAGCCCTGCCGTTCTGCTTGCCTGGCATCCATTTGGGAAGCGACTTGATCACACGTATTGCCTCTTTGTCGCATGAAGGGTCCAGTTTACGGAGTATTTCCACATCCGTCACTTCGCCGGTCGGACTGACTACGAAGCGGATCGTTACGCTTCCCTGTATCCCCTGCTCGGCCGCCAAGACCGGATATTTCAGATGCCCGGAGATGTATTTCAGCAGCTCGGTCGTGCCGCCGGGATATTCAGGCATCTGCTCGACGGCGGTGTAGGGCTTTGCTTCCTCCTGGATGACCTCTTTGTTGTCTTTCAGGTCGGCGATGTCGATCGCATCTTCGCTGTCTGTCCCCTGTACGTCGGCTACCGAAATAGCCATCTTCGAGGTGGTCAGTTCTTCCTGCGTCTTGATCTCTTCGTTATCGTTCACTTCCTTGTCCGCTTTGATGACGGGAGGGGTGAACTTGATGGTGCTCTTCAGTTTGGGAGGAGGGGGCGCTTCGAGGTTACGGATAACGTTCTCTTCCGGTACTTTCGTTTCCATTTTCAGGTCGGAGAGGGTGGTTACTTCCAGCACCTGCTCCTTCGCATGTTGCGGTATGACCGACTTAATGATGGCCGGCAACACCATGATCAGAGTGGCTCCGGCTGCGACGATCAGCAGGGCGCGGATATGTCGGGAGGAAGAATCTTTACGTAATTCGTAAGCTCCGTATTCCTTGTTCTTCCCGGTGAAGACCAGCTCGCACCATTCCGGTGAATTCAGATTTATATTCTTTAGCATGACCGTCATTTTTTAGGGTTGGACCTGGCAATCTGCTTCGTCAGCTCTCCGCCGCTCTTCAGGTTGTCGACCAGAAATTTATCTCCATCCGTGATGTCCACGATTGCGTATTTGCCGATATTGCATATCTGCATTTCGTCCAGAGCGTCTACCAGGTTCCGGTAGGAAGCGTCGTCGGTCGCCTTGATCAGGACGACGGGGGCGTCTTTGGAACCTTTTATCTCGGAGGCCTGTTTCTTGAACTCGTCTTCGGAAATCTCTTTGTCCAGTTTCTTCAGCTTGAGTTCTTTCATCTTTTGGACGACATCGAAGTTGCGTGCCAGCAGGATGTCGCGCAGTCCGGTGGGCGAGTAGTCGGTCTGTTTCAGGGATTCGACGTGCTCGTAGTCCGGTTCACCGAAATAGTAGTATACCTTGTTGTCTTCGCCAAGTAACAGGGTGATGGCCTTGGAGGCTTTCACTTTCGTTTGTTCGGCTTCTGTCACCTGGTCTTTCGACGGCATGCTGATCTCCATTGTCTGCGGCTTGCTGAGCGAGGTGCAGAGCATGAAGAAGGTGATCAGCAACATATTCATGTCCACCATAGGTGTAAAGTCTACGCGGACGGTCATCTTCTTCTGTTTGCCTTTCTTGCCGTCGTCTTTGTTTTTATCTGTATTTACTTCTGCCATGACTTGTGTCGTTGTTAGACATTGTCGGGCATGTTCTTGAGTGTGGTAATCAAATTATACCGGTTCTCTCGAAGGTCCTGCAATGTGTTCATAATGTTCTTAATCTTCGGGTAAGGAGTGTCCTGGTCGGCCTTGATGGCGATGACCAGGTCGCGGTTCACTTCGCGTGCATGCTGTACCCAGAGTTTGAACTGGTTGTTGATGCTGTCGGTGGGGATACCGTAGTCTTTCATCAGCCGGTCCTGTTCGTCGGACGGCATGTTGAGATACTCCTGCATGTTCTGGATAGGGACGCCGAAGGAAGGTTGCAGGCTGAAGTTGTAGATTTCTTTGTCTGTGAAACGGATGCCGAAATCTTTTCCCAATAATTTCAGGACGTTCGCCTTGTCTTCCTGCTTGTCCAGGCTCATGAATACTTTCCTTCGGGGTCTACCAGGATGGAAAGAATGTTCGTTTCCGGTATCTTGATCTCGGAGACGGACGAAGGGGTGGAAACGACCACCGGTTCTTTCTGGATAAAGGTAGACGTCAGCATGAAGAAAGTAAGCAGCAGCACGGTGACATCACTCATCGCCGTCATGTCGATGAATGTGCTTTTGCGTTTTACTATCAGCTTAGGCATACGGCTCAGTGTTTAGCGGCAAATGTCTGTACGATGGAGAAACCGATTTCATCAATGGCATAGGTGATATTATCTATTTTACTGGTGAAGTAGTTGTATGAGATGATGGCCAGTGCACCGGTGGCAATGCCTAATGCCGTGTTGACCAGAGCTTCGGAAATACCTGTCGACAGGGCTACGGAGTCGGGCGATCCGGCATTGGCCAGGGCGGCGAACGAACGGATCATGCCCAATACGGTGCCCAGCAGTCCGAACAGGGTTCCTAACGTAGAGATCGTGGCGATGACCGGGAGGTTCTGCTCCATTGAAGGCAGTTCGAGGGCGGTGCTCTCTTCTATCTCTTTCTGGATAATGGCTATTTTTTGCTCTTTGGTCTGCTCTGTCGTGCTCTCCACATCGCTATAGCGCGACAGGGCGGCGTTGACGACATTGGCGACGGAGCCTTTCTGTTCGCTGCACAGTTTATGGGCGGCTTCGAGGTTGCCGGCTTCGAGGTATTTCTTGATTGCCTGTACGAAGTTGACCAGGTTCTTTTTCCCTTTTGAGCGGCTGATGGCGATCATGCGTTCGATACTCAGGGTGATCACGGTGAGCAACAGGGTGATCACGAGCGGGACAATGTATCCGCCTTTGTAGACAGTCCCGAAATAGTTTCCGGGCAGCGGATGGTTGGCAGGATTGTTATCCATGAAGTTTGCCGGGTTGCCCAGCACGAACTTGTAAAAACAAACGGCTATGATGAAGCACGCTAAGATGACGATGGCTGCGGAAATGCCGTTATATGACTTCTTGTTATTTGATTTCTTCGTTTCCATACTCTTGTATTATTTGACAGTAAATGTGATTTTGTGATAAAGCTGATGCATGTATGGCTGTTTAGCGGCTGTATCCAACCATTCCCCTCTTGAGAAAGGCGGAGAGTGCGGTATTGTCTGCGCATGTGAAAATACACACTCTTTGATCCCCTCTCCAAGAGGGGAGACGATTACACTCAGCTACTAAAAACCGACAGTATGTACTATCAAATAATAATTTTTCGTAAGACGTAGACCCAGTGGCCTGCCCGTATACGAAGGGAAGAGCATTTTAAGGTGTGATTGATTGATGTTATTTCGGATATCTTATTGAGGGCGTTTTGTTCTTTTTGCAACGATAGCTCAAGCAGGCGGGTAGTGGTTTTTAAAAGACGTTCGCTGTATTCGGTCGTTTGTTGTACACGGTTGGTGAGGCATAGGGCGGCATTCGGACTTTTGCATAATTCGAAATGTTTGACTTTCTCCTGGAGGGAATGGGCATTGTCTTTTTCCGTCACGATGGTTTGCCTGTCGGCGGAGTCTTCTGTCGTGGCCATGATTCCTTGTCCTACGGTGAACAGGAGAAGAATGGATAATATGGATAACAATCTTTTCATCATGGTACATTTAGAAACCCTATCGTATAAACATAACAATGCAAGTGGCAAAAAGTTGAACGGTATATAGATAAATTCGATCTCTTTTTTCCAACAAACCTTCGTATTCTCCTGTTATATTTGTACAAAAGATAAAACTCAAAAAGTAAAAGTATGGAAATTGTAAAAGTAATAGGACGAGAGATCCTTGATTCACGTGGTAACCCGACTGTTGAAGTAGATGTGCATTTGGCTTCCGGCGCTTTTGGCCGTGCGGCTGTTCCCTCCGGAGCTTCTACCGGTGAAAACGAAGCGATCGAGCTTCGCGATGGCGACAAGAAACGCTATGGTGGCAAAGGCGTTCTGAAAGCTGTCGATAATGTAAACAACATAATTGCTCCCGCTATCTTAGGTATGTGTGCCCTGAACCAGCGCGAGATTGACCATAAACTGATTGAACTGGACGGAACGAAGACCAAGTCTAATCTGGGCGCCAACGCTATGCTGGGCGTCTCGTTGGCAGTAGCCAAAGCGGCAGCCAACTATCTGGACCAGCCCCTTTACCGCTATATCGGCGGAACGAATGCATACGTGCTGCCTGTCCCGATGATGAATATTATCAATGGCGGTTCACACTCCGACGCGCCGATCGCATTCCAGGAATTTATGATCCGTCCGGTGGGAGCTTGCTGCTTCCGCGAAGGTTTGCGTATGGGAGCCGAAGTGTTCCATGCCTTGAAGAAGGTGTTGCACGACCGCGGCCTGAGCACAGCCGTTGGTGATGAAGGAGGTTTTGCTCCTGCATTGGACGGCACGGAAGATGCCCTGAACTCCATTATGGCCGCTATCAAAGCCGCCGGATACGAACCGGGCAAGGACGTGACGATCGCGATGGACTGCGCCTCTTCCGAATTCTATCACGACGGCGTATATGACTATACGAAGTTCGAAGGCGACAAGGGCGCTAAACGTACGGCCCAACAGCAGGTGGCTTACCTCTCCGAACTGGTTGCCAAGTATCCGATCGACTCGATCGAGGACGGTATGGACGAAAACGACTGGGCAGGCTGGAAGATGCTGACGGAAGCGTTGGGTAGCAAATGCCAGTTGGTGGGCGACGACCTGTTCGTGACGAACGTTGAGTTCCTGAAGAAGGGTATCGAAGAAGGCTGTGCCAACTCTATCCTGATCAAGGTGAACCAGATCGGTACACTGACTGAGACTCTGGATGCTATCGAGATGGCACACCGCAACGGCTACACTTCTGTTACTTCCCACCGTTCCGGTGAGACGGAAGATGCAACGATCGCCGATATTGCCGTGGCTACCAACAGCGGACAGATCAAGACCGGTTCTCTGAGCCGCTCCGACCGTATGGCGAAATACAACCAGCTGCTCCGTATCGAAGAAGAGCTGGGCGACCTGGCTGTTTATGGCTATAAGACTTACAAGAAGTAACCGACGGAAAGAAGGTATATAATAACAAAAAGGCCTGCCAATCACTGGTGGGCCTTTTTTCATGTGTCAAAAAATTTTACCTAATCAGAGAGTGAATGTTTATTCGTTTCATCATCATTCGTCATCCGGGTCGTAATCGTATGGATGCAGTTCCCAGATGTCGTCGAACCGGTAAGTACCGCTTTTGCCCGTTGCTATAAAGCCTCTTGTCCCGTTGGAGAAAGAGACTGCTACTGTACGCGCCGACCCTTTGAAGGCATGTACCTCTTCCCACAGGTCGGTAGAAGGATTATACTTCCATGTGTCGTTTCGGACGTTTCCGCTTTCCCCGCAGGTCAGATAGCTGCGCCGTCGATAACGAAGGTGCTGGCGTTCATGCGTACAATACTATAATCGTCGTCATAGTCTTCATCCGAAGTGTTGGCTATGTCGCGAAGTTGTGTCCATTGTCCTGTCGACGGGTCGAACTTCCAGAAGTCGCTGATATATTCGCCGTTGTTGACGCCGCCGCATACATAGGCGATATTGTCGATCACGAAGCTGGAAGCGCCCATACGCTTGCTTCCCCCGATACTGATAATCTGTGTCCAGGTGTTGTTGGCAGGGTCGAAGGAGTAGAAGTCTTTCAGGTAGTTGCCGTCGTATCCGGCGCCGATATATCCTTTACCGGAGACTCCGAAGGAGACGGCGCTGTATCGTCCTACGCCTGGGAAGTCAGCCTTTTGTGTCCAGGTATTGGTTGCCGGATCGTATTCCCAGAAGTCGTTCAGCTTGTTTTCGCCGTCGTAGCCGGTACCGAAATAGCCTTTGCCGTCGATCGCGAAGGCGGTTGCGTTACTGCGGGCGGTGCCGGGGAAGCTGGCTTTCTGTGTCCAGGCGTCCGTTGTCATATCGTATTCCCACAGGTCGCCCAGTCGCGCATTGCTTTTGCTACCGTCATATCCGCAGACCAGGTATCCTTTATTGCCGATGGAGAAGCAGGAGGCTTCCCCGCGGGCAAGCCCGTCGAAGTCAGAGGTGCGTACCCAGTTACCGATCAGATCGTCGTCATCGTCGTCGCTGCAAGAAGAGACGAAGACGGGAAGCAGAGCTATCAAGAGAGCAAATAATCTTTTGTGTGTCATTCTTAAACGTGTTCTTTTGTTGTTTACGGTTGCAAAAGAACGAGGCTTTCCTTTCTCCCGCAAATGAAATCGGTGAACAGGCGTTCTTGTCCGGTGAACGGACGGATCGGGGAGGTAAATGCCTTTTTCACCTGCTGAAAGACATTGGCAGGCGAACAGCAGCCTTTTATTGAGAGAAACCGGCCGTTGGCAGGTTATTCTTGCAGGACAAAACCGGATTGAAGTTCTTTGCAAGCCGAAATATATCGTATATGTATGAATAAGATTCTGATTCCTTTTGGGCTGCTTCTGCTGTGCAGCGCTCTCTTTTCCTGTTATGACGAGAATAATAGTTACGGGGACAACTTGGTGGACAGTGTTTTTCGGAATGTGCTGGTGGACAGTTGTACCGTCACGGTGACTTCCACCATTATCGATTCGTTAGAGACGACCGGACAGGGACTTGCACTGGTGGGACAGTACACCCATTCGCTCTGGGGAACGGTCTCCGCCAGTGCCTATCTGCCTTATTCGTCTCCTTCCTATACGACGGAGGCGGACGAGGTTGTACGGTTGGATTCCCTTGTGCTGGCCCTCTCATACGGCGGCTATTCGATCGGCGACACGGCGCAACCGATGCGGCTTACTGTACACCGTCTTTTAGAGAAGGTCATCCTGAACGATAACGACTACCTTTATAACAACAGCTCTTTCGCTTATGATCCGGAGCCGATCGCCACCTGCACCTTCAAGCCGAAGCCGGGTGACAGCGAACGGTTGGAAATCCGTCTGCCGGACGACTTGGGCGAAGATATGCTCACAAGGTTGCACAGTCGCGACGACGGCCTGTCGGGCGACCGTTTCGAGGATTACTTCAAAGGGCTGGTCGTTGTTCCCGACCTCGACGTATGCCGGAATATCGTTTCCTTCAGTGTGGGCGACACGGCTTCCGCCCTGATTCTGCGCTATCGTATAGAAGATGCAATCGCGCAGGAAGCAGAGTGTGTGATCTATCCGAACACCGAGACGCAATTCTACCATGTCGACCACGACCGGACAGGGACGGCTATGGAAAGCCTGCCGCTTAAGAATCTCGAAGTCGCTTCCTCCGAACTGGATAACCGGGGCGTGCTCTTCGGAGGAATCGGCTGGTACAGCCGGCTTGGCTTTCCCCACCTGAACGAGATCCTGCAACAGGGCGAACGTATCTCGATCGAATCGGCCTATCTGAAGATCTATCCCGAACCGGGTTCCTGGTCTGAGTTCAACCCTCTTCCCGACAGCCTTTTCTTGTATATCGTAGACGAGAACAACGTGGTGACGGATGCCGTCACCGACTATTTAGGCACCGAAGTGCAGAGCGGGACGCTGGTCAAGGACGAGAGCTTCTCGGAGAACACGTATTACTACTTTGACGTCAGTACCTTCATGCAAGAGGAGTTAGGCGCTTTCGGGAAGTATAAGCACAGCCTGCAACTTGTCTTCGGCGAGGACGATTATACCCAGACATTCCGCAACCTGACTTTCAGCGACCAGGCGGGACGTTCTCCCATTGTCTTACAACTAACTTATAAAATATATGAGAGTTACTAAATACGGATGGCTGCTTGGCCTGCTGCTCCCCCTTTCTGCCGCAGCCCAGAATGTGATGACTTCCTCGCCCTATTCGATGTTCGGGATCGGGGAGATTACGACCGGGCTATATGGCTCCAATACGGCTATGGGAGGCGTTTCGACCGGTATGCGGGGGAAGATGCTTCTCAATATGGATAATCCTGCCGCCCTGACTGCCATCGATACGTGCCGCTTGCTGGCGGAAGTCTCTGCTTTTGCCAAGTGGGAAATGTATCGCTCGAAGGGAGACGACAACCAAGCTTTTACGGGCAACTTCTCACGCTTTGCGATGGCCGGGCGTATCATTCCCCGCTGGTATATGGCGGCGGGACTGACGCCTTACAGCTCGGTCGGCTATTATTTCCAGAGCACGCAGGAGCTGGAAGGTTCTCCCGGCTCTTACTATACGAGTGTGTTCTCCGGTGACGGCGGCCTTTCGAAGGTGTATCTCTCGAATGCTTTCCAGGTCTTGCCCTCGCTGTCGGTCGGTGTCAATCTGGGCTATATCTTCGGGAATATGACACAGGCGGAGACGCAGAGCACGATGGCGATCTCCCAAAAACTCTTCGGGCAGTCTTTTACGGCCGATTTCGGCGTGCAGTACTCCCGCCGTCTCGGCCGCGAACTGAACCTGACGCTCGGTGCTGTCTACGGCCTGCCCCAAACGATGAGCCTGGAGAAGACAAAGACGATGACGGATAATTCCACCTCCACCTCTTCCAATATGAAGAAGGTCAGCCAGACCTTGCCGCAGTATATCGGGGCAGGCGCTTCCGTGGAGTATAAAAAGATGACGTATGCACTCGACTATATGTACCGGCAGTACAGTTCGCTGACTTCGGCGGACACGCGTGTCACGTTCCACGATTCGCACGAACTGCGTGCCGGCGCCTGTTATTATCCGGATGGCTACAGCTCATCGAGCATCTGGCAAAGGATGGATTATAAGATCGGCCTCGGATTGTCGTCCCCTTATTATATGCATGTCAGAGGACAATCCGGTATGTCCTGGCGCGTCAGTGCCGGCCTCGGCTTCCCGCTGATGAACGGCCGCCTCCATACCGCCTTCTTCTACGACCGTGTCGACCTCAGCGGCAATGCGCTGAAGCGGGGCATAACCGGTTTCACGGTTACCTATACGCTGAGCGAGTTGTTCTATAAGGTTAAGTTGTAGAGGGATGTGTTGCCGGAAAAGAGCAAAAACATTAGAAGACTTGATAAATGAATTATAGTATCATATTAGGTAAACAAACTTATCCCTATCCATTAAGTCATTCCCCCTATTATATTATCCCTTTCATCGTAATCTATAAGTCGTCCGCTTGGCGTCGAACGATCGTTCGCTTGCCGCCGGACGATCGTTCACTGGGCGGCGGACGATCGTTCGCCACCAAGCGGACGACTTACGAATAGTAACCAACGGCCTAACATATACCGAAGAAAAGGCTAAAGGATAACGATCAAACGCTTAACAGCCGGTAGCCTTATTTGGAAGAAGTCCCGCTCTCCAGAATACTGACAATGGAGAAGAGCGTGAAACAGATGCCTCCCAATCCCGCCAACACACGTGCCGGCACGAAATAGTATCCGTGAACCGTCCCCATTTCGAACAGGAATGCCGCCAAGAAGAGGCAACCTAACGCCGTAAAGATAGGAATCAGCGGGATGCGGTTGGACAGCTTGAACTCATGCCGCCATATCTTCGACAACAGGATCACTTTGCTGGAAATACTGTAGCAGACCAGTCCCAATCCAATCATGATGTAGCCGGTCGAAGCGAGTCCCCTGTCGGCCGTACCCAATATCAGGATCAATCCCCAGATGACACACAGGCTTCCCATGATCAAGACCATCACCGGCCATATCCTTCGTTCGGAGGCGGAGAAGATGTTCCGTATCTGTCGGGCGATGGTGGCGACCAGCGTAATCAGGCAGGTACAAATCGAGGCGAGCCCGATCATGACGTGTCCCGCCACGAAATACTTCGGATGTAGTCCGCTCTTGGCAAGCAGCACGAACGCCCATACCCAGGCGACGACCGAGATGATGAGGGCAATGGAGATCAGCGTCAGCCCCTGCGTGCGTGTGAAGGCTTTGGGTGGTGGCTCGTGGTCGTTCTTCCGGGCGTTGACGGTTATCATTGTAAAGCGGGTGGATGAGGTCGCGGTTGTTGCCACACAGGCGGTGATAAGTCCGACGCCGCAGATGACATGCCCTGCCACAAACGAAGCCGTGTCCGTCGAAACATGCAGCAACCGGATTCCTCCGATAATCGTCAGGGCTGCCGACAGATAGCCCACTCCGGGAAGCACATATTTACTCACCGTCCCGAAAGTCCCGATTATCTGCCGTATGATGGTGGCGGCTGTCGAGAAAAGAGCAATGCAAATCATCCCTAACGAGAACACGACCGGACCGGCTAAAAAGCGGTTTGGGTCTGTCCCATACGACGTGATGAACAGCCCGTAACCGAAACAAAACAGGCCCATAAGCAGGGGAATAGCCCTGAACAGAACGCTAATACCGTAATTCATAGAATCATCTTTTTGAGTTTCCAGACAAACAACGCCTGCCGTAGCTTTGTTCCTGCTCTTTACATTTTATAAATACTTTTAGGGGTGGACGGTTTATGAATCCGATGCCTGTCCGTCCGCAAAGCGACAGGCATCGCATCCGGAACGGACAGGCATAACAAAAAAGCCGCCCGAAATGAATCGGACGGCTTTTTCGTATGGCAATCGAACCAGAGAGATTACACTCTTCTTTCTTTGATTCTTGCTTTCTTTCCGGTAAGAGCACGCAGATAATACAGCTTGGCGCGACGTACTTTACCAAATTTGTTTACAGTGATGCTTTCGATAAACGGAGATTCGATCGGGAAAATACGTTCTACACCTACGTTTTCAGACATCTTACGAACAGTGAAGCGTTTCTTGTCGCCGTGACCTGAGATGCGGATTACAACACCTCTGTACTGCTGGATACGTTCCTTGTTACCTTCTTTGATACGGTAAGCTACTGTAATAGTGTCACCACTCTTGAATGAAGGATATTCCTTCTTTGTAGCAAACGCTTCGTTTACAACCTTAATTAAATCCATTGTTTTATAGCTTTTTAATTGTATTTATTAATGAAACGCAATGTAACGGGCAACCTTGTCCCGACAGAGATTACGCAAAGCGGATGCAAAGTAACGAAATAATTATTTGATACGCAAAGAATCCGGATTGTTTATTTTAGATAAACTACAAGTATTGAGAGCACGTATGGTTGTTGGCTATGTTCTCTACTTCTGGTAAGAATAATACAACCATTAATCAAATAGGGCTTTGATACGGGGACGAAGGCGGTTGATTAATTCATCCGCAGTGATGGCGCGCTCCAAATCTATATCATAATCGACTTGGGATTGCATTCCTCTATGATTGTAGGAAACGATAGGTTCTTCCACTTTGAAGTGGCTTTCTTCCGGTTCTGGATATGTTTTATGTTCAGTCATTATGTGTTGTCTTTTAAGATGTCTCCAAAAGTACGGATTATAATCGGCATAGACAAATGAATCCGAATGGAAATCCAATTATGTTCGGATACAATTGGATTTCCGTTCGGAGTTATTATTCATTTCAACCACTTATCCGCAAACCGGATGTAATTCTCCCAGTCGAAATCCGTCACGTCGTGCACACCGGTACGGATGTGGTAGGCGACGCGGTCTCCGATCGAAGTGTTGACGGCCGGAAGGGTGGTTGTCTCCAGACCTTTCATGCCGTAGAGTTTGTAAACATCTCCGGCGTATGAGGTGGAAAGGAATTCTCCTTTCGGATCAGACCAGCGGTCGCCTTCGGCACTTGCCACATAAAGTGGGCGGGGAGCGATGAGGGCGAGCAGTTCGTGCTGGTCGATTGGCAGGTCGTTCTCTTTCTTATTATACAGGCGGAAGTTCTTGCAGAACCAGTGCGGGAATACGTTGTTGATGCGGTTGACCGTCTCGCCTACCTGCCGTCTGGACAAGGCTGCACCGCCACAACCGGATTCGTTGGCGACGACGATGGCAAAGCGCGTATCTAAAGCACCGGCCCAGAGTGAGGCTTTCCCCAAACGAGAATGGCCCATAAGGATCACTTTGGAGGCGTCCACCTGCCAATCTGTTTCCAGATAATCCATCACACGGCTGTTGCCCCAGGCCCAGGCGGCAATGGCCTGTCCGCCGTCTGCCGGGATATCATCGCCGGGTTTGTAGCCGAAGAGGGCGAGGATGCTTTCCGCATGCTTGTCTTTATCGTCGGGGAAGAAGTCGAAATAGTGGACGGTGGCAAGGCCGTAACCGGCATCGATAATCTTCTGCAATGGCCAGCGGGAGGCTTGGTTGCCCCGGGCTTCTTTGGAATATTGCGAAGAGATGATCTCCGGGTCTGCCGAGATTGTCTGGTTCCCCTGGAAGTTGAAGTGCAGGAAGACCGGGGCCTTGGTCTTGACATGATTCGGCAGGTACATCAGCAGCAGGGCTTTCCGTTCGACGCCGTTGCGGCTGAACGTGATCTCGATCTGTTTGCGGGTGGCACTGCCGTCGAGGGCGCTGTGGTTGTCGTCCAGCTTTTTATAGGAGACATCCACTTTGCCCTCAGGCATTTTACCATATACCTGTTCGGCAAAGATGGAAAGCAGTTCGGGACGCCTGGTCTGCTCCCATTGTTGCGAGGTGGTAACTTTCTGGCCGCTTGCTGTTTCCAGCAGGGCTGGCAGGGTGTACGGCGGAATCTTGCTTTCGTCGTAGTTGGCTTCTTCTGCATTCTGTGCGTGCAGGCCGAGCAGGCTGAATGCTAAAAGTAACAGGATGGATAATCTTTGCTTCATGGTATGATATATTAATTCTTAAATTGGCACATTAGCACATTATCCCATTGGCATATTATTTATATTTGCGAATAGGGCAATGGCGAAAGGAACAGGCTGGTGTTCCGGGTTGCCGTGTAGGCATATTCGGGCATATCTTTGATCCGTTGCCAGTCGGGATGCTTGCCGAACTTGTTCCAGGCTTCTGCGCGTGTCGGTTCGTCCTTGTACCAGGTGAGGTACATGATCGCCGGCATAATCGGTCCGGCCATTATCTCGCCGTAGCAGACGGAGTTGACGCCTACTTTGTCGAATATCTCGATCTCGTCGTTGTTGAACATGGCGATTTTCCGCTGGTTTGCCTCTTCGTTCGGGCTGTGGTAAGTGCGCAATTCCAGGAGCGTCCGGTTCTTGTCCGGCATCCGCATCACAGGGATTTTGTCGAATGCTTCACAGAGGTAGCTTTCGAAGTTGAAGTAGGCTGGCTTGGGAGCCGTCTGGTCGAAGAAAGGTTGGGCGGCTTTCCGGAACGTGGTGTCTTTCCATATATCCTTCTTTACCTTATAATAGGTGTCGATGTCGGGATAGACGAACAACAACAGGCGGCGTTCCTTTTCCTCTTTCTTGTAAGGGGCGAAAGCGCCGGCTTTGATATTCTTCCGATTATAGGCCGGGATCAATGTGTCACGGAAAAAGGCATCCAGACCGTCTCCGTCTCCTTCCAGTGTGTAGATGCGCCATTCGTAGATCTGCTTCTTTGAGGAAGCGGTTTTTTCTGTGGTCGCGGCTATTCCGTTGATTGCCGGGAGAGTGGCCAACAGGCCGGTCAGTTTCATAAAGTGTCTTCTCTGCATGGTTTGATAGAATTTGAATTAAAAAATAATTAGTAAACAGCCCAAAGGTAGGAAATATCAGGGTAAAATTCTTACTTTTGGTGTGCAATATTCTCGGGATTTGTTTAATATTTGATGAAGTAAGGAAGTTAAGATGAAGAAAATATATATCCTCCTGTTTAGTTGTGTCACGTTTTTATCCGCTCTGGCGCAGACGACACCGAACCTTTACCGGGCTGCGGACCAGGCGAAGATGAACCATTGGGTAGACTCTGTCTTTGATGCGATGAGCTACGACGAACGTATCGGACAGCTCTTTATGGTGATCGCCAATCCGAAGTCCGACACCCGCAATATGCAACGGCTGATGCGGTATGTCAATGAGGTCAAGATAGGCGGCATCCTGTTCCACAAAGGCGATCCGGTGACGCAGGCCGAGGTGACCAACCGTCTGCAAAAAGCCTCCCGCATCCCGATGCTTGTCTCGCTGGACGGCGAGTGGGGGCTATCGATGCGCCTCTCCGGTACGACACGTTTTCCGAAGAACATGATGTTGGGCGCAATCGAAGACAACAGCCTGATCACCGAATACGGGAAAGAGGTGGCCCGCCAATGCAAGGAGATGGGCATCCATATCAACTTCGCTCCGGATATGGATGTGAACAGCAATACCGATAACCCGGTGATCGGCCTGCGCTCTTTCGGCGAGAATCCGAATGCGGTTGCAGACAAGGGACTGGCTTATGCCCGCGGACTGGAAGGGCAGGGGATTATCTCCGTCTCCAAACATTTCCCCGGTCATGGCGATACGAACGAAGATTCCCATTACACCCTGCCTGCTGTCCACCACGACCGGGCGCGATTGGACAGTGTCGAACTGCTTCCTTTCAAACGTTATATCTACGATGGCTATGCCGGTGTGATGACCGGGCACTTGTATGTCCCGGCGCTGGATAAGGCTCGCAATAAACCTGTCTCCATGTCGCGTGCCGTCGTCACCGACCTGCTGCAAAAAGATTTAGGATTCCGGGGACTTTGCTTCACCGATGCGTTAGCGATGAAAGGCGCCTCCACCCGCAAATCCGATAACCCGTCCGTCATGGCTCTTCTTGCCGGAAACGATATCCTGTTGGCTCCTGCCGCTCCGATCAATGACTTTGCCGCCGTCAAGGAAGCGCTGGAAGAGGGCATTCTGGACAGGGAAGAGGTGGAAGCAAAGATCATCAAGATTTTGCAATACAAATATATCGCCGGACTGAACAACTACCGCCCCGTCGACACGAAAGGCCTGTCCGCCTGCCTGAACACGCCCCATGCCGCCTGGCTGGCGGCAAAGCTGAATGCCGAGGCGATCACGCTTATGAAGAATGAAGGAGACTTCGTGCCGCTGAAACAGTTGGACAAGAAGAAGATTGCCGCCCTCTCTATCGGAGATGACACCGGCAACGAGTTCCAGAATATGCTCTCCCGCTATGACTCGGTCGCTTGTTTCAGTATCGGCAGGAATGCGACGGCGCAGCAGGTGCAGAACGTGTATAGGAAACTGGAGAAATACGATGTGATTATCTGTGGCGTCCACACGGTGCGTATCCCGGAAAGCCTTGCCTTGCGCCAGTTGGCCGAGAAGAAAGAGCTGGTCTATGCCTTCTTCACCTTGCCCTATTTCTGTAAGGAATATAAAGCCTCCATTCTGAAAGCCAAAGCTGTGGTGATGGCTTACGAAGGGACGCCGCTCGCCCAGGAATACGCTGCGCAGGTAATCTTTGGCGGTATTGCAGCCAAAGGAAAACTTCCGGTCTCTATCCCGACCTTATACCAGGCCGGTACGGGTATCTTTACCGAAAAGACGCGCCTCGGTTATCATGAGCCGGAAGAGGTAGGCGCCAGTCCTGAGCGCCTCGATGTCATCGCCTCGATTGTGGAGGACGGACTGGAGCAGAAAGCCTTTCCTGGTTGCCAGGTCTTAGTTGCCAAAGACGGGATGATTATTTATGATAAATCGTTCGGCTATTTCAGTTACGACGGGAAACAGCCGGTTGAAGAAAACTCAGTTTACGACCTGGCCTCTTCCTCCAAAGCTGCCGGAACGCTTCTGGCAGTCATGAAGGCTTACGATGAAAAGAAGTTCACTCTGAACAATAAGATTTCCGATTTTGTCCCCGAACTGAAAGACTCCGACAAGAAGAATCTGCTTATTAAGGAACTGCTCTATCATCAGTCCGGCCTGACACCTACGATTAATTTCTACTTGAAAGCGATCGACAAGGACAGCTACAAAGGCAGCCTCTACAGCGGTGCAAAGAACGCTACACATCCCGTCCGCTTCGATGCCAAGACGTATGTCCGCAACGATTTCTCTTTCCTGCCTGACCTTGTTTCCAATAAGAAGAAACCGGGCTTTACGACAGAAGTTGCCCGGGGTATGTATCTGCACGATTCCTTTAAAGACACCATCATACAGGAAATAAAAGACTCCCGTTTGGGGGTGCGGGGCAAGTATAAATATAGTTGCATCAACTTCATCCTCCTGAAGATGATGGTTGAAAAGCAGACCGGGCAGCCGATGGATCGCCTGTTGCGCGACCGGTTCTTTAGTCGTCTCGGCGCCTGGCATACGACTTACAATCCGCTGCATGTCATGGACACGGCCTGCATTGTCCCGACGGAAAACGACCAGTTTGTTCGCCGCCAACTGCTTCGCGGTTATGTGCACGACGAGGCGGCAGCTTTCCAGGGAGGCGTTTCCGGAAATGCCGGGTTGTTCTCCAATGCGGACGATCTGGCGAAAGTCCTGCAACTCTACCTGAACCAAGGAACCTATGGCGGCGAGCAATACCTCTCCCCGGAGACCGTCCGCCTCTTCACGCAAAGCAAAAGTCCGACCTGCCGTCGCGGTCTCGGTTTCGACAAACCTGCTCCCGGTGCGGGCAAAGGTTCGCCATGCGGCAGTCTGGCGCCGGCCTCCGTCTACGGACATACCGGTTTTACCGGCACCTGCTTCTGGGTCGATCCGGACAATAACCTGCTCTATATCTTCCTGTCCAACCGCGTGAACCCGACACGGGCCAACAACAAACTAAGCTCGCTCGAAATACGGACGCGCATACAGGATGCTATCTATAAAGCAATCAATGGAGGGAAATAAAACAAAAGTCGTATCTTTGCCTCTCTATTACACGATAATTATTTACTAAAAACAGATATTGTATGCTATTCGGACACGGTGATGATTTCTATAATTCGCAGAACGAAGTAAAGATAAACTTCAGTTCAAACGTCTGGCATGGTGCTAACCTGGAAAAGCTCAAAGATCATTTGAATGAGCAGTTTGATAAACTGACACGCTATCCGGAACCGGATGCCGGCACCCTGAAGCGGTTACTGGCCCGCCGGTATGAGATGAAAGAGAATAATATTGTCGTAACAAACGGCTCGATCACGGCTTTCTACCTCCTGGCACAAGCCTGGAAGGGGGCGAAGTCGATGATTGCGATCCCCTCTTTCTCCGAATATGAAGATGCCTGCCGCCTGCACGGACATGAGATCAGCTTCTTCCCGACATCGGACGACCTGTCCGAACTCTCGCTTGAAGGACAGGACTTCTGCTGGATATGCAACCCGAACAATCCGGACGGCAAGCTGATACACCGTACCGAACTGCTGGCTCTGATCGCTGCCAACCGGCAAACTACTTTTATCATCGACCAGGCATACGTCGCCTTTACGACTGAAGATATGCTGAAGCCTTCGGATGTCAAGAATCATCCGAACCTGATCCTGGTGCAGTCCATCTCGAAAGCCTACAACATTCCGGGGCTGCGCATCGGTTACCTGATCGCCTCTCCCGAGAAGACGGAAGAGATTAATAAATACATCATTCCTTGGTCGGTCAATGCGATCGCTATCGAGGCAAGCAAATATATCCTGATCCACCCGGCACAGTTCACCTTGCCTATTCGCAAATGGCAGCGCGAGACAGCCGAACTAATCTATCAGCTGAATAAACTGGACGGTCTCGAAGTGCAACCCACTTCCACCACCTTCTTCCTGGTCCGCCTGAAGAAAGGTACTGCCGCTGCATTGAAACAGTATTTGTGGGAGAATCACGGCATACTGATCCGCGACGCTTCCAACTTCCGCGGCCTCGATGAAACCTATATCCGTGTCTCTACCCAGACCACTGCCGAGAACCAGGTGCTGGTCGATGCGGTAAAGGAATGGCTGGCGTTGATCCCGTAGAGATGCACGGCTGTGCATCTCTGCAACACAAATAAATGATGATATGAAAAACATTTGTCAATGTTCTGGTTGGTAAAGACGGACATCCGTCCGTCTCTACTTTTCCCACTCGATCATCTTCCTCTTTCTCTCGCTTCCCCAATGATATTCTCCGTATTCCCCGGTGGAACGTATGACTCTATGGCACGGTATAAACAAAGAGACCGGATTGGCTCCTACTGCCGAACCGACGGCGCGGCAGGCTTTCGGCTTTCCGATATGGTTGGCGATGGCGGAATAGGTGGTAAGTGTGCCGGCGGGAACCTTAAGCAATTCTTCCCAGACCTGTATCTGGAAATCAGTTCCCTTTACATGTAAAGGAATCGGGCCGGAGGCGCATTCTTCTTTCCCTTCTCCCGTCTCTTCCCGGTAAGTAGCATTTGGGAAAATCGCTTGTAATTCGCCTATGGCCTGCTTGCGGTCGTCATCGAAGGCGGCATAGCAAATTCCTTTTCCGGTATGGGCCAGCAGCATCTCTCCGAACTCTCCGCTGGTGTAACGGTAGCGGATGACGAGGTTTCTCCCTCCGTCTTTATATTCTTCAGGAGCCATTCTTTCGATGCGGAACGAGCAGCTGTTTAAATGTATGTAAGTCATAATGATATAGTTTGATTCTGCTTGCAAAGCTAACATTCTTCTTTAATTATGAATGATGAATTGTGAATTATTTGTAAGTTAGCAAGATTGGAAAAGTGCCCCGGCAGGAGGCTGGTTACCTTTGCGAAGTAAAACAGAAAAGAATATGCAACAAAGAACTACGACAAGAGAAGAGTATCTGAAACGGGTGAACCTGGTGGTTGAGTATATCAATAATCACTTAGGGGACGAGATTGACCTGAACCGGCTGGCCGAAATGTCGCATTTATCCCCGTATCATTTTCATCGGGTGATGAGTGCGTTCCTGGGAGAGCCGTTAGGGGCGTTCATTGTGCGGAAACGGATTGAGACTGCAGCTCATCTGCTTCGCTACACGGATATGTCCATTGGCGATATCGCTTACCGGATCGGATACGGTGCACCCTCCTCCCTGTCGAAAGCATTCAGGCAGTTCTATTCTATTTCACCTAACGAATACAGAAACAATAAAGAGTACACGATTATGAGACCAGAAAAGATATGGCCCGACCTGCAATTGGAGGCCGAAGTGAAGGAAATCCCTGCCCGCGATGTTATCTATATCCGCCTGATGGGAAACTACCAGTTGAATGACTACGGCGGAACGTGGATGAGGCTTTATGCCTTTGCCCGCGAACAGAACCTGCCGGTGAACGACCCTTGTCCGCTTTGCATCTATCACGATGACCCGAAGGTGACTTCCGAAGAGAAGCTCCGTACGGATGTCTGTATGGTGATGCCCGAAGCTATTCAGCCAAAGGGGGAAGTCGGAGCCAAACAGATTCCGGCAGGACGTTATGCCAGCTTCATTTATAAAGGCCCGTACGATAAACTGCAAGCCGTCTACGATACCATCTATGCCCGTAAGTTGCCGGAGATGGGTTGTACCCTGCGTGACGAACCGAGCTACGAACGCTACCTGAACGATCCGTGCACGACGGAGCCGGAAGATTTGCTGACAGAAATCTGCATTCCGATACAGTAGCCCTGTTAATCTTTCTTGATTTATCCTGATTCGCTGAGCCTTTTGCCGGGTTGGTTGTTTACATAGCATCTTTATTTAAACGCAGACGATTATGAAAATGACGAGCAGACATCTCAGCGATAAACTGACAACCGAAGAAAGGGACTTGCTCCCTTCTTCGGATTTTGGTATTCCCGAAACCCGTGAGTTCCCGATGCCCGATGCGGCCCACGTCCGGGCGGCAGAAGCCTATTTCAGGTATGCATCCGAAACGGACAAGCCTCTCCTGGCTTACCGGATTCTATTAAAAGCACAGGAGTATGGCGTAGAGGTTAAAAGTCCGACGGTCCTCGAATGGGCGGAGAAATATAAACCGTAATAATTCTGCCGCCGGAGGGATATTGTTACCGGAAAAGTTTTACATTTGCCCCGTGAACTGTAAAACGAATTGATTCAACTTATGAAACACCAACTCTGTATATAGCGTTTCCACACTGACATAACAGGCAAAGATACTTCCTGCCTGTTTGCACGCTATCCTATACATATACAGGGTACGAATTTCTATGCAATTATATTTATTCATTAGTCGGGATGCCTTCCCTTGAGGAGGTGTGTCCGGACGCATCCTTTAAGTTGAATTATGAACTTTTCTTATAAACAATCTGCTCATCAACTATCCGGTGATGATGAGCCTGCTGATGGAACAATTGATTAACATGACAGACGCCGTGTGTCTGGGACGGGTAGGCAAGGTTGAGCTTGGGGCTTCGGCCCTGGCGTGTATGTATTATCTGGCGATTTATATGCTGGGCTTTGGCTTCGGGTTGGGCATACAAGTACTTGTCGCACGGAAGAATGGCGAGGGACGGCTGTCTGAAACGGGCGAAGTGTTCTGGCAGGGACAGTATTTCCTGCTGGCGCTGGCATTGGCGTTATGCCTGCTGTCCGAATTTCTTTCTCCTTTCCTGCTTCGCCGGATGATTGCATCCGATGCTGTCTGGCAGGCGGTTGTCGATTATGTCCGGTGGCGTAACTACGGGCTGTTCTTTGCATTCCCGGTATTGGCGTTCCGTTCTTTCTTTGTCGGGATTACGAAGACGAAGGTGTTGATTGTGAACTCGGTGTTGATGGTGCTGGTGAATGTGGCGCTCAACTATATCCTTATCTTCGGTCGTTTCGGGTTTCCGGCATTGGGAATTTCGGGGGCGGCGATCGCCTCTTCGCTGGCGGAGGGATTCTCGCTGTTGTTCTTTAGTGTGTATGTCTGGAAGAAGGTGGACTGGAAGCGGTTCGGTCTGAAGCCTGTGTTTCGTTTCGACCTCTTGCGGCAGTTGTCCCGTTTGTCGGTGTGGACGATGGTGCGCTCTTTTGTTTGCGTGATTCCCTGGTTCTATTTCTTTGTGGTCATCGAACATTTGGGGGAGAGCCAGTTGGCGATTGCCAACATCATTCGGAATGTCTTTACCATATTCTTTGTTATCATGAACTCGTTTGCGACGACAACGAGTGCGCTGGTCAGTAACTTGATCGGGGCCGGAGAACGAGGACGGGTGATGTCGCTCTGCCGGAAAGTGATGTGGTTGAGCTATGGGATCGGGACGCCGTTTGTGTTGCTGGCTTTGCTCTTTCCCACTGTCGTATTGGGTATTTATACGAACGAGGCGTCTTTGGTTGACGGGGCTTTCTGGCCTTATCTGGTGATGTTGACGAATTATTTCCTGGCGATTCCCGGTTATATTTACTGCAATGCGGTGATCGGAACGGGGCATACCCGGACGGCTTTTGCTTTCCAGTTGGTTACGATTGCCGGCTATGTCGGGTATCTGTTACTATTGTCCGGCTTTCCGGGGATGCCGTTGGCGGTTTACTGGACTGCGGACCATGTGCATGTGTTATTGCTCTTTATCCTTTCTTATTCATATATAAGGAAGGAGTATAAACAATTCAATCTGAGTCGGGTTCTATATAAAGAAGATAATTAAAATGAACTTTTTATGGAATATCGGATAGAGAAAGACACGATGGGGGAGGTAAAAGTCCCCATCGATGCCTATTATGGCGCGCAGACACAGCGCAGTGTGGACAATTTCAAGATTGCCCGGGATATTAACCGCATGCCGATCGAGGTGATACGCGGGTTCGCTTACCTGAAGAAGGCGGCGGCTCTGGCAAACAAGGACGCGGGCGTTTTATCGGCTGAGAAGTGCGAACTGATCGGGCGTGTTTGCGACGAGATACTGGCGGGCAAGCTCGACGACCAGTTTCCGTTGGTCGTCTGGCAAACCGGTAGCGGCACGCAGACCAATATGAACGTGAACGAGGTGATTGCCAATCGGGCCCATGTCCTGAACGGCGGCAAACTGACGGATAAGGAAAAGGTGCTGCTTCCCAATGACGATGTGAACAAGTCGCAGTCTTCGAATGACACGTTTCCGACGGCTATGCATATCGCCGCCTATATCATGGTGAAAGAAGTCACCCTTCCCGGCCTGGAGAAACTGCTCAAGACGCTCCGGAAGAAAAGTCGCGACTTTATGCCTGTCGTCAAGATCGGACGTACGCACTTTATGGATGCGACCCCGCTGACATTGGGCCAGGAGTTCAGTGGTTATGCCTCCCAGTTGGAACATGGCATACGGGCGATTAAAAACGCTCTCCCGCATTTGGCGGAACTGGCGATCGGAGGGACGGCAGTCGGAACGGGTATCAATACGCCTCCTAACTTTGACGAATGCGTGTCGAAACGGGTTTCGGAGATGACGGGACAACCGTTTGTGAAGGCGCCGAATAAGTTCGAGGCGCTTGCTTCGCACGACGCGATCGTGGAGGTGCATGGCGCCTTGAAGCAGGTTGCTGTCAGCCTGATGAAGATTGCGAATGACATCCGTATGTTGAGTTCGGGACCGCGTGCCGGTATTGGTGAGATTCATCTGCCGGAGAACGAGCCGGGCTCTTCCATTATGCCGGGAAAAGTGAACCCTACGCAGTGCGAGGCCTTGACGATGATTGCCGCCCAGGTGATGGGAAACGATGTGGCAATCTCGGTCGGTGGTGCGAGCGGGCAGTTCGAACTGAATGTGTTCAAGCCGATGATTATTTATAACTTCCTGCACAGTGCCCGGCTGATAGGTGAAGGCTGTATCAGCTTTAACGACCGTTGTGCCGTCGGTATCGAACCGGTGAAGGAGAACATAAAGAAGCATCTCGACGATTCGCTGATGCTGGTCACCGCCCTGAACCCGAAGATCGGTTATTACAAAGCCGCCTCCATCGCCCAAAAAGCCTTCAAGGAGAATAAAACCTTGAAACAGGCTGCTGTCGAATTGGGACTGCTGACGGCCGAGGAATTTGACGAGTGGGTGGATCCGTCGAAGATGGTTGGTGTACTTGAGATATTCCCAGAGTGAGATAAATCATCATTTACAGGTTCAGTTTTTCTTACAACTGTATAAGTAGGGAGGAAGGTTTTGACTTGTCAAGATCGGCTATAAAATGGTATTGCAGTACTTCATAGGGTTATAGTGCCGTAAAGGAAGGAGCCACCCGGCAGATAGAATGAACGATGCGGGATGTGTGTTCCTTCCATACCTACCCGCTATTCATGTTACAGCCGTGAAACAAAAGAAATCCAACCGTAACATAGAAGGAAGACAGTTGTGACATGGAAAGAATACAGCCGTAACATGTAATAGAGGACCGGTGTTTACCCGTTATTGATTCACTATTTGGTAGATATGAAACATAAATGATCATTTACCTCTTATTCCCCTCTGTTATCACCTCCTTTATATTTTGCCTTAGTGAGTAAGCTACCTCCTTCGCATACCCGATCCGTAACAACAATGCCGGATATTCTTTATTAATAGGCAGCTCTTGCCGTATCTCCTCCGCTAACTCTTTCACCTCGCAAGGCTGGTTGAGGAAGGCGGCAGCGATGTTTTCCTGTGTGGCTGTCAGCAGGAAGCGTTGCAGGGTTCTGCCCAGGCTGATCCATTCTCCGACGGTGTTGTTGGGGATTGTGAAAAGAACTAAGTGGGAGGATGAGGCGATCTTCTTCCTGTCTCCTTTGTTCTGGGTGGAGCTGTTGAGGAATGAACCCATGATTGCTTTCGACAGGAATGCCGGCAGGTTTGGGGCGCCGAAGACGGCATAACTCAGTCCGTTGCGTGTCGCTTCCGAATGTTTTTTGTTGTAACGCATCCAGGCTTGCAGTTCCTCTTTGAAGGTCGGGTCGTTCATCTGGCTGTCGTTTCCTTTTAGGATAAGTGCTTTCAGGGCGTTAAACTCTTCGGAACCGTTCTTCCAAAGGTGAAAGTGGATGCCCGGTTCAGCAGCGATAGCGGTCAATGCTTCGAGGCTTTTCTCCGGGACTGCCTGCCCGTTGTAGACGCTCCGGTTTGTCTGCCGTTTCTCTATGGCCGGATAAAACGGGGAGGGAAGGACGTCTGCCGACTTCTCAAGGTTGATATGGATGGCGGCAGGTTGTTCGGCCGGTGCTTCTATGCTGGCTTCCGTCCGGTAACCGGCGGCCGAGGCTGCTATGCAAAGGTTCTCTGTGGCGCATCCTAAGCTGATGTATAACTCCCGGCGATTGTTGTCGACAACAGGAAGTTCTTTTGTCAGGTCCGGCAGGATTGTAATTTCTTTTTCGCCGATGCGGAAAAGCCAGGGCTGGGTGTTATGTCCCGAGGGCGCCCGGGTGGCAAGCTCTACGAGCTGAAGGTAGTCGGTGTTCATCATATTCATTTTTGAGACAAACGTAAAGAACTAAATGGTAACATCCAAATAATCCTTCTTCTCTTCAAAGATTATTCTTATTTTTGTTCCTGAAAGGAAACCGGCTGTCGCCTCCCGAAAATAGAAAATTATGGATGATAAAGTGCTCGAGAAACTGAAAGTGCTGGCGGAGTCGGCCAAGTACGATGTATCCTGCGCTTCCAGTGGAACGTCGCGTAAGAGTAAGAGCGGCGCGATAGGAAGTGCGGCGGGATGGGGCATTTGCCATAGCTTTGCTGAGGACGGCCGTTGCATCTCGCTCCTGAAGATTATGCTGACGAACTACTGCATCTTCGACTGTGCCTACTGCATCAACCGCCGCAGCAACGATATTCCCCGCGCTACGCTTTCGGTTACCGAGTTGGTGAATCTCACCATCGAGTTCTACCGCCGTAACTATATCGAAGGGCTTTTCCTGAGTTCGGGAGTGGTGCGCAATGCCGATTATACGATGGAACGCCTGGTGCGCGTTGTGAAAGACCTGCGGACGGTCTACCGTTTCAACGGCTATATCCATCTGAAAAGTATTCCCGGAGCCAGTCAGGAACTGGTGAACGAAGCCGGCCTCTACGCCGACCGTATGAGTGTGAACATCGAGATCCCGAACGAGAAAAGCCTCCGTTTGCTGGCTCCCGAAAAGGACTTTCAGAGCGTCTTCCAGCCGATGCGCTACATCCAGCAAGGTGTTTTGCAGAGTGCCGAAGAACGGAAGCGTTTCCGGCACGCCCCGCGTTTTGTACCGGCCGGACAGAGTACGCAGATGATCGTCGGTGCCACTTCTGATTCGGACAAAGACATCCTCCGCCTCTCGTCCGCCCTCTATCAGCGTCCGACAATGAAGCGCGTGTACTACTCCGGCTTTATCCCCGTCAACGAATACGACAACCGACTGCCGGCCCTGAAACAACCGCCGTTGGTGCGTGAGAACCGTCTTTATCAGGCGGACTGGCTACTCCGCTTCTATCAGTTCAAGGTGGATGAGATCGTGAACGATGCCTATCCCGACCTGGACTTAGAGGTCGACCCGAAGCTCGGCTGGGCGTTGCGTCATCCGGAACAGTTCCCGGTCGATATCAATAAAGCGGACTACGAGATGCTGCTCCGCGTGCCCGGTATCGGCGTGAAGTCGGCGAAACTGATCGTTGTCTCCCGCCGTTATTCCCGCCTGGGGACGGAACAGTTGAAGAAGATCGGTGTCGTGATGAAGAAAGCCCAGTATTTCATCACCTGCCACGAGCTGCCGATACGGACAATCAACGAAGTGTCGCCCGAAGCCGTCCGCCAACTCCTTGTCCGGAAAGCGGGACGGAAGAAGACGGACGATCGCCAGCTTATCCTTCAATTCCAGAATGAACCATGACAATCTTTGTGTACGATAAAACATTCGAAGGGTTGCTCACTGCTGTCTTCGATGCCTATTCCCGCCGCAGTTTCCCGGATCTGTTGCTGGCAGAGGGGGAGCCTTTTCCCTTGTTCTACGATGAGGCGGTGACAATCTATACGGATGATGCCAAGGTCGACCGCGTCTGGAAAGGGTTGCAAAAGAAGATATCTGCGACAGCCTTGTCCGTGATAACCGTCACGTGGCTGTCCGAATTGCCGGAGGCGGACCTGCTGCTTTTCCGCTATATCCGGAAAGCGATCGACGCTCCCCGTACGATCGAGCTCAACTTTGGCGATCCCGATGTATTGGAAGTCGCTAAAATCTGGAAGAAAGTGACGAACGAGCGCCTGCGTGTCATGCAGTTCCTGCGTTTCCAGAAGGCGGCAGACGGCACTTTCTTTGCTGCCGTCAAACCAATATACAACGTCCTGCCACTTACGCTCAGCCACCTGACGGACCGCTTTGCCGACCAGTGTTGGCTGATCTATGACCTGCAACGTGAGTACGGCTACTATTACGACTTGAAGGAAACGACGGAAGTGCGTTTTGAAGAAAAGGAAGCTCACCTGCTTTCCGGCCTGCTCAGCGAAGAACTCATGGATGCCGACGAAAAACTGTTCCAGCAGATGTGGAAAACCTACTTCAAATCCATCGCCATAAAGGAACGCCTTAACCCGAAGCTACACCGCCAACACATGCCCGCCCGCTTCTGGAAGTATATGCCGGAGAAGCTATAAGCAGTGTCCCTGCCGGATACAGTCCAGGGCAAATTCCAGCTGTGTGTCTCGTCCTTCCATGTAGTCCGATACCGTTTGCTTGACGATATAATTGGGCTCGATGCCTATTCCCTCCAGCGGAAAACCTTTGGGGGAAACGTCGGGACGGGCAGTCGGGATACGGGAGCTGGTGCCATGGGACGTCTTGAACGTCCGGGGATTGTTACCTGTGTCTCCGGCTGTCGGTTCACCAATCAAGAGGGCATTGCCGCTCTCCTTCATGTCGATAACGAAACTTTCGGCGGCGGAACAAGTGAAGGTGCTTGTCAATAAGAGGATCTTCCCTTGATAAGCATCTTCCATCGGAATCATCGGATGACGTCCCAGGCAGTGAGGCTGTTCTTTTCGTATCAGGTAACGGCAAAGGTCCCGTCCGTTACCGCTGTTCCCACCACCGTTTCGGCGGACGTCGACAATCAGGTAAGGCAGGTGTCTTACTTTCGGGTAATCTTCGGCGAAGTCCTCCATCACTCCGTTCATCATGGAGTTTATTTCCAGATATCCGATGCTGTCGTTCAGGATTTTCCAGGATGTTTTCCGCCGGTCGGCAACCGGAATGTTATCTTGGGGCTGCAAGACGAGTTGCAGATTAAGTGTGTCGGCTCCGCGGCAAACGGTGTAGGTCTTTACCGTGTCGGTGAAGCTTTTGAAGAGGCTGCGGGCTGTGAATAAACGTTTGTATTCCGGTGTCGAGGCCGATATATACTTCTCGTTCCGGTCCATCCACTCCTTGATCGGCGTCCCGTCGACAGCGATGATCCGGTCTTTATCGTTGAATCCTGACCGTTGCAGGTACATGTCCGGCTTATCCACGAAAAGTGTGTCGTCGATATAAGCCGGGAAAGCACTTGTCCGGTACTCTTTAAAGTAAACATAGGTATGTGCGACGCGTAAATCCGCGAAGTATTCCCACAGCGTTCTCCCATATTCTTCTCCGGTGGATAACTTCCCGATCCGTTCGGCATAGGAGGCGGAAAGGGCGTCGATATCGATATGCTTGGACTCGTAGAGGGAGTAGTTCCTTTTTACTATTTGGCTGATCTCGGCGAAGTCTTCTGAATACTGGTCAGGCGAAAGCGGCAGTTCGGACATATAATGCCTTTCTATTTCCACCTCGGAAGAATAGAAATACTTGGCGTAAACGATCAGTCCGATAAATGCCAGACCTATAAGGATGATAATAACTGCTACTATTCGACCGATGAGTTTTAGTGCTTTCATAAGATATTATATTGCATGAATTTCAGCAAATGTATAGATTTGTTCATTCCCCTGCAATAAACCGCGAATCTTTTCATTGCAGTCTGCGGATTTTGATACCTGGATGTTGCCGGGGAGCGATGCCTATTCCTTTCAAAAGCGATGCCGGCCTTTTCCGAAAGCGATGCCTACGTTTTTTTCAGAAGGCCGGCAGCTCTTTTTCCAGATATTCGGCAGTGACGGAACGCCTGCACGCGAGCATCTCCCGGGGAGTGCCGGAGTACAGCAGTTCACCGCCCATTTGTCCGCCTCCGGGACCTAACTCGATGACGTAGTCGGCGGCTTTCAGGACGTCCAGGTTGTGCTCTATCAGGAAGACGGAGTTGCCCTGTTCGACCATAGAATCGAAGAGGCCGATGATCTGGCGGATGTCTTTTACGTGAAGGCCGTCGGTGGGTTCGTCGAGGATAAATATCTTGCCGTTGCTGTCCAGGTAGGAGGCCAGCTTCACGCGCTGCAATTCTCCGCCGGAGAGGGTGGATAGGGCCTGGTTGAGGTGCAGGTAGCCCAGTCCGACTTGCATCAGGGGGCGTAGTTTCTGTTCGATCCCGGTCCCGGCAAAACGCAGGGAGGCTTTCCGTACAGTCAGGTCCATTACTTCGGCGATATTCAGTCCGTCTACCTTGTACTGCAGGGCTTCCGGTGAATAGCGCAAACCGCCGCAGGCTTCACAGACCGTTTCTATCGAATCCATAAAGGCCATGTCCGAGACAATGACGCCTTTCCCTCCGCATACCGGACAGCCTCCTTTGCCGTTAAAGGTGAACATGCTGAGTCCGGCTTTGCTCTTTCGGGCGAATAGTTTGCGTATGTCGTCGGCCACGCCGATGTAGGTGGCAGGGGTGGAGCGCAGGCTGATTCCGATATTCTTCTGGCTGATGTAGATGACCTCTTCTTCACAGGTGTTGCGAAAACATTCCATCAGGGAACTTTTCCCCGAACCGGCTACACCCGCTATGACGGCGAAGACACCTAAGGGGAAACGGACGGTCAGGTCTTTCAGGTTATGTTCCTTTGCGTGTTCGAGGGTAAACCAACCGGAAGGGGTGCGGTTTTCCGCTTTTAGCAGTGACTTTTCCGCGATCATCAGTCCGGTCTTCGTACCGCTTTTCAGCAGTCCTTCGTAACTGCCTTCATACAGGATGTTGCCGCCGTCCATACCGGAGCCGGGCCCCATGTCGACGATGTGGTCGGCTATCTGGATCATCTCTTTATGGTGTTCGACAAGGAGCACCGTGTTACCGTGGTCCCGCAGTTTCCGCACGGAGGCTTTCAACAGGCGGATGTCATGGCTATGCAGACCGACACTGGGCTCGTCGAGCACATACAGCATGTCGCATAAGGCGGAGTTGATATATTTGGCGATCTTGCAACGCTGCGCCTCGCCGCCGGAAAGGGTTCCCATATTGCGGTCGAGTGTAAGGTATCCCAAGCCGATTTCCTCGAGGGCGGACAGGCGGTTGGTGATGGCCTGTTTCAGGTCGCCGGCCAGCGGGTCGTCGATTTCCTGCAACCAGTTCAGGATGTCGGGAATAGCTAAGCGCGTGACTTCCGCAATATTCTTTCCTCCGATGCGGCAGGAGAGTACTGTCCGGTTCAGTCGTGTACCTTCGCAATCCGGGCAGATGCCCATTGTCACCATAGGTTCCAGCAGCTTTTGATGCAGCTTCCCTTCTTCGGAATTGATGATACTCCGGTACATACGGTTGACTAATCCTTCGTACTTGGCGGTACGCGGCCAGTCGGCCGGCGGGTTCTTGAGCCGGATTTGCGGGGAATAGAGAAACAGTTGCAGCTCTTCCGGCGTGTAATCCTTAATCTTTTTGTCCAGGTCGAACAGTCCGCTACAGGCATAACGGATCCACCTCCATCCGCCACGGTGGAAGGCCACGTAGTGGATCGTGTCTTCATCGTTCAGCGATTTGTTGAAGTCGACCAGCTTGTGGACGTCCAGTTCGCGCACCTCGCCCAATCCGTCGCAATGCGGGCATCGCCCCTGCGGATGATTGAAAGAGAAGGTGTCGGAGTATCCGACAAACGGTTTGCCGACCCGCGAGAACAGCAGGCGGAGCAGCGAATAGATGTCCGTATAGGTCCCGACCGTCGAACGGGCGTTCGGGGCGGGCTTCTTCTGGTCTATTACGATAGCTACTGGGAGATGCTCTATCCGGTCCACATGCGGCCGGCCGTATTTGGGCAGGTATTGCTGGACGAAACTGGGAAACGTCTCGTTCAGTTCCCGGCGTGAGCTGGCTGCGATCGTGTCCAATACTAAAGAAGATTTCCCGGAACCGGAAACCCCGGTGAAGATGGTGATCTGCTTCTTGGGTATTTCTAATGATATATGTTTGAGGTTGTTTTCGTAAGCGCCTGTAACTTTGATGTTTTCCATATCTGTTATTATACTTTCTCGTCCGCATCCAAAAGTAATCATATAATTCGGAACCGGAAGCGGACGGGCACAAAAAAGGCTGACGAATCATATTCATCAGCCTCCCCTGTATTTTTCGATTAATAGTTAAAACATTCCTTTTTCTAAATCAGCTGCCTTTACACGGAAGATGTATCCGTTGCGCGAGAAGACTAATTCGCCGTCTTCTTTCTTTTTCTGGTTTACTAATCGCTGGAAAGCGATGTTGGCACCTTTAACTATATTCTCTTCAAATTCTCTAACCTCTTGTTCACTCATGATGCTCAAGTTTTGTATAAATATCCGAATTATATATCTCTTTTTTATCACTCTTGAAGCCTTTAGCGATTACTTCCATCGGCGACATCGAGTTGTCTGCAATCATCCAATAGTCACAAATGGGGATATATAGTTCAAAGAGATTGTGTATACCCGCTTCATAACGCCTGCGGATAGTACTCTCCGGAATGTTATGCCCTCCGGCGGCCACTCTCATTTTAACCCGTTCCACTGCCAGATCCGGCGTATTCAGCCAGAAATACAACAATGTCACATAATACCCTTCCCTTTGTGCTTCCCTGATCAGGTTTGCGCCTGAACGGGTGGCCAGTGTAGTTTCCATCGCAAATGTTTCGCCTGCGGCGATTAGTTCCTTAATACGCTTATACATAATCCGACTGGCTTCTACGGCTACCGCGATACTATCAGAATTAAAAGGGGAAAGCCCCTTGGCAATCTCGTCGGAATTGACAAACTCCTTACATTTCAACATCTCTGGAAGAATTGTAAAGGAGGCGGTCGTTTTTCCTGCCCCGTTGCACCCCGATATCATGTATAAATATGGCACTACTTACTGTCTTTTGTTGGGGCAAATATAGAGAATAGTTTAATATGTTGGTTAATTTTATTCTCAAAAATAGTAAAAATGTGCAGAAAATGTACGCATAACCCTCCAGTTCGTTGTAAAAACAGGCGGTTTGGTGTAATTTAATGGCTTTGTCAATTGGCTGCAATATACCGTCATACCCATAAAAGATCGCTCATGATGCCGTCGGAAATGAAGATCCCTTCTTTCGAGAGGGTCAGGGTGTCGTTTTCGCGGATAAGCAGTCCCCGGCGCAGATAAACGGCGGCCTGGCGCTCGAGGTAGGCCTGTTTTTCTTCTCCGAACTGCTCCCGAATGTCGCTAAGGCGGATGCCCCACATGGTACGCAGTCCGGTAATGATGAAATCGTTGTACCGGGTGTTGAGGTCCAGCTTTTCTATCTCGACGTCGGGCGTACCTGCGGCGATCGCTTTCAGGTAGAGCGGGAGGGAAGATACATTCCACTGCCGGCTTTCCCCGTTATAGGAATGGGCGGAGGGGCCGATGCCCAGGTATTTCTTGCCTGTCCAGTAGGAACTGTTGTGTCGGGAGAAGCAGCCGGGCCGTGCGAAATTGGAAATCTCGTAATGGAGGTAGCCGGCTTCAGTCAGCTTATTTATTAATGTAGAGAAAAAGGATACGCTCAGTTCTTCTTCCACCGGGGTGACTTTTCCGGCTTCCAGCAGTTTGTAGAGGGCTGTCCCTTCTTCATATATTAAATGGTAAGCGGAGATGTGCGGGATGTCCAGCCGGATGGCTTCGTCCAGGTTGCTTTCCCATTCGTCCGGAGTCTGTCCCGGCAGGCCGTATATCAGGTCGATGCTGATATTCCGGATGCCGTTCTCTTTGCAGCGATCGACGGCACGGAGCGCCTGTTCGCGGTCGTGGCGGCGGTTCAGGAAGCGGAGGTCTTTCTCCTGAAAGCTTTGGACGCCCATGCTGACGCGGTTGAACGGAAGGTCACGGAGAGAGGCTACATATTCCGGTGTCATATCGTCCGGGTTGGCTTCGAGGGTGATTTCCCGGCAACTGGTCGTGTCGAACAGGCGGGCGGCTGCATCAAATATCCGTTTGAAGTCGCCGGCTTGGAGTTGCGAAGGCGTGCCGCCCCCGAAATAAATCGTTTCGAGCGGTTCCTGCCCGATGTATTCCTGCCGCAGCTCCATTTCCCGGATAACGGCATCGACATACGGCTCCCTGAACTTCATGTCCGTGTTGGAAAAGAAGTCGCAATACAGGCACCGTTTGGCGCAGAAGGGAATGTGAATGTATAAACCTGCCATCCTTTTAGATAATTGGTTGCAAATATAGGGATATTCCGGGTGCAGGGCAATACTAAAGTACTGATATAGTGTTTTTAGCTATCGAACTGCTAAACAACATAGTTCTCAAACACCGAGCCTCGAATTGCTTTTCTCCTTTACAATATCTAATTTGCGGTCCCGTGAATAAAGGGTTTGCGGGAGCAATCTTTATTGTTAAACACAAATTTATACCTTGATATCATGAAAGTATACCAAACAAACGAAATTAAGAACATCTCTATCTTGGGAAGTTCGGGCTCTGGGAAAACCACTCTCGCTGAAGCGATGCTTTACGAGGGTGGAGTTATAAAACGTCGCGGAAGTGTTGATTCCGGAAACACTGTGAGCGATTATTTCCCGGTTGAGAAGGAGTATGGTTACTCGGTGTTCTCGACCGTTTTCAGTGTAGAATGGCAGGATAGAAAGCTGAATTTTATTGATTGTCCGGGTTCGGATGATTTTGTCGGCGGGGCGGTTTCCGCTTTGAACGTGACAGATACCGCTCTGATGGTGCTGAACGCACAGTACGGAGTGGAAGTCGGAACAATCAACCAGTTCCGGTATACAGAACAATTCCATAAGCCGGTTATCTTCGTGGTGAATCAGTTGGATAACGACAAGGCTGATTATGACGGGACAATCTCTCAATTGCGTGACCAGTGGGGCGGCAAGATTGTTCCTATCCAGTATCCTGTATCTACGGGAGCATCTTTCAATGCAGTCGTAGACGTGCTGAAGATGAAGATGTATCGCTGGAAACCCGAAGGCGGTGTTCCTGAAGTACTGGACATCCCGGCGGAAGAAATGGATAAAGCGATGGAGCTTCATCGCGCATTGGTAGAGTCGGCCGCAGAGCACGACGATATGCTGATGGAGAAGTTCTTTGAAGAAGGTACATTGAGCGAAGACGATATGCGTGCCGGTATCCGTGCCGGATTGGTGATCCGTGGTATGTTCCCGGTCTTCTGTGTTTGTGCAGGCCGCGATATGTGCGTGCGCCGTACGCTCGAGTTCCTGGGTAATGTTGTTCCGTGTACGGATAAAATGCCGCGCCCGGTTACAACCGAAGGAGTGGAAGTAACACCGGATTCTAACGGCCCGACAAGCCTGTTCTTCTTCAAAACGACCGTAGAGCCGCATATCGGCAGTTCTTATTTTAAAGTGATATCAGGTAAAGTAAAAGCAGGAGACGATTTGCTGAACGCCGACCGTGGTTCGAAAGAACGTATCGCACAGTTGTTCTCGGTTGCCGGACAGACCCGTAACGAGGTGTCGGAAATGGTTGCCGGCGATATCGGAGCGACAGTGAAACTGAAAGAAGTACGCCGTGGCAATACCTTGAACGGCAAAGGATGTGACTATCGTTTCGACTTCATTAAATATCCCGAACCGAAGTTCCGTCGCGCTGTCAAGCCGGTGAATGAATCGGATGCGGAAAAGATGATGGAAATCCTGATGCGTATGCGTGAAGAAGACCCGACATGGGTAATCGAACAGTCCAAAGAACTGAAACAGACGATTATTTCCGGTCAGGGAGAATTCCACCTCCGCACATTGAAATGGAGAATCGAGAACAATGATAAATTGCCGATCGAGTTCTTCGAACCGAAGATCCCGTATCGTGAAACGATTACAAAAGCCGCCCGTGCAGACTACCGCCACAAGAAACAGTCCGGTGGTGCAGGCCAGTTCGGTGAAGTACATCTGATTGTCGAGCCTTATTACGAAGGCATGCCGGCACCGGATATGTATCGTTTCGGCGGACAAGAGTTTAAAATCAGCGTACGTGATACGCAAGTGGTAGATTTGGATTGGGGTGGAAAGTTAGTATTTATAAACAGTATCGTCGGTGGAGCCATCGACGCCCGTTTCCTCCCGGCTATCCTGAAAGGTATTATGGCCCGTATGGAGCAGGGCCCGTTGACTGGTTCGTATGCCCGTGACGTGCGCATCATCGTTTACGACGGAAAGATGCACCCGGTAGACAGTAATGAAATTTCCTTCATGCTGGCCGGCCGTAATGCTTTCAGCACTGCCTTTAAAGAAGCCGGTCCCAAGATTCTGGAACCCGTTTATGATGTAGAGGTTTCAGTGCCGGCTGATTATCTGGGCGACGTGATGAGTGATTTACAGGGACGTCGCGCCATTATCATGGGTATGAATAGCGAAAAAGGCTACGAAAAGCTGTTGGCTAAAGTGCCTTTGAAAGAGATGTCTACGTACTCGACATCCTTGAGTTCCATCACAGGTGGACGTGCTTCGTTTACGATGAAGTTCGCTAACTATGAACTGGTTCCGTCGGATGTTCAGGATAAGCTGTTGAAAGCTTACGAGGCAACTCAGGCAGAAGATTGATTTGGATTTTCTATAAATTGTATGAAGGCTGCCCCTGTGAAGGAGTGGCCTCATTGTTTTTTAATAGCTCTGTTGTAGTGCTGTAACAGGAAGTGGCTTTTTTTGTATCGTGTTAATAAAGACAACATGAAACTAAGAAAGTACTATCCAACTATTGTCCTGTCGGACATTCACCTGGGTTCCGAGCATTCCCGGACTACAGAAGTGACTAATTTCCTTAAACACGTCAATTGTGACCGCCTGATACTGAATGGAGACATCATCGACGGCTGGCAGCTCCAAAAGCCCGGACGCCGTTGGAAACAACAGCATACCGATTTCTTCAAAGTCCTGATGAAAATGATGGAGAAGCAGGGAACGGAGATCGTTTACGTTCGCGGCAACCATGACGACTTCCTGGATAACCTGGTTCCTTTCTCATTCTCGAATCTTATTATCGTAAAAGATTATATCCTGAACAGCCACGGAAAGCGTTACTTAGTGACGCACGGCGATATTTTCGATACGATCACGAGCAATATGCGCTGGTTAGCCATGCTCGGCGATATGGGTTATACGTTCCTGCTCTGGCTGAACCGGATATACAACCTGCGGAGGGAAAAGGCCGGAAAGCCTTACTTCTCGCTTTCGCAGCATGTCAAACACCGGGTGAAAAGCGCCGTCTCTTATATCTCCGACTTTGAGAAAGAACTGGTCAAGCTGGCTGAAGTGAAGAAGCTGGACGGTATTATTTGCGGACATATCCACCAGGCTGCAAACGTGTGGTACGGCAATATCCATTACCTGAATTCCGGCGACTGGGTCGAAAGCCTTACGGCTCTTGTCGAGAATGAGCAGGGAGAATGGAATATCGTTTCCTACAGCAAGGAGGAATATGGACAGGAAGAAACACAACCCTCTAACCTACTTTATGCCGAAGTGATATGAAGATACTATTTATCATACAAGGTGAAGGGCGCGGCCATTTGACACAAGCGCTTTCTCTTCGTCAGAAGTTAACAGGCGAAGGGCATCAGATTGTTGGCGTCCTGGTAGGCAAAAGCCCGGTCCGCCGCCTTCCCGACTTTTTCTTTGAAAAGATTGAAGCTCCCGTCTATCTGTTTGAAAGTCCCAACTTCTTGCCTTCCGCAAAGAATAAACAGGTCAATTTGGCTAAAAGTGTGACTTATAATGTGCTCCGGTCACATCGGTATATGTCCGGCATCCGCTATATCAACCGGATGATAAAAGAGACCGAAGCGGATGTCGTCGTAAACTTCTACGAGCTACTAACCGGACTGACTTATCTCTTCTTCCGTCCGAAAGCCCTGATGGTCTGCATCGCGCACCAGTATTTATTCCTGCATCCTGATTTCGTCTTCCCGAAAGAAAGCCGGTTGTCGCTTGCCTCGTTAAAGTTCTTTACCCGGATCACAGCTATCGGCGCGGCGAAGAAGCTGGCCCTGTCTTTCCGCAAGATGCGTGAAGTTCCGTCCGAAGGCATCGTCGTTGTCCCTCCTCTTTTGCGCAGGGAAGTTTTAGAAGTGACGCCGACAAACGGGGATTATTTGCATGGCTATCTGCTGAATAGCGGGTTTAGCGAAGAGATACGATCCTGGCACAAGGCGCATCCAGCCGTCAATTTGCATATATTCTGGGATAAAAGGGATGTCCGCCCCGAAGTAAAAGTGGATAACCACCTTTCTTTCCACCAATTAAACGACACCCTGTTTGTTCGTTATATGGCAGGCGCGAAAGCCTATGCCACGACCGCCGGTTTCGAGTCTGTCTGCGAAGCCATGTATTTAGGCAAACCTGTCCTGATGGTTCCGACGCATATTGAGCAGGCTTGCAACGCATTCGATGCCACCCGCGCCGGAGCAGGCGTCGTCTCAGAACAGTTCGACCTGAATGCTCTGCTCCGCCTTTCCCAAACTCATCAGCCGAATACCTCTTTTGCCCATTGGGTCAAACAGGCCGACTGGCTGATCTTGCGCGAATTCCGTGCAGATGTGCTTCTGGAAGAAACTCCCTCTTCCCTGTGGCATCGTCTCTCGACAGGCTGGATTTACCGGCTGGGTAAATCGTTGCCGATTTGACGATAAATCGTTTGCCCGCGCTGGCTGATCGTCCATTGTCCGTCGACGAGGCGCAGGTTCTTCGTGTCGTCGTCTTCTACGTTCCAGGCATATCCGCCGGCCGGAAGCGAGCGTCTGTCCAGTATCTCGTTCCTGTCACCGGAAGAGAAAAACAATTCTACTTTGGAAGAGTCCGGGCTGAAGACGATGAAAACGGACCGGTCGCCCTCGACCGCTTGCAGCCGTGTTCCCTTCTCGAAAATACGGATGCAATCCTGCAATACCTCGCTCCATTCATAGCCGGCCGAGCCGATGCAACCATGTTCGTCCCGGTCGCCGCCGACCTTGTTCCTCTCTTTAGGTACGACAACAATCTTTTGCGCACTCATCCCGAAGCTATATTTTCCCTGGAAATAGACAGTTGCCGTGTCGTCGAGCAAAATCCCGTCCGTTACTTCTCTTTTGGCGTCCAGTGTACTGAAAGACAGGGTGTCGCCTTCCCCTGAAACGATCGTCAGCGTGTTCATCGTAGCATCGGTAATGACACCTTTGACTTCCGATATTCCGGGTGAACAGGAAAAGGCAATACCCGCACAGAGAGCTATTGCGGCCCACTTTGATTTGTTCATATTACTTGTTCGCTTATTTGAAATAGTACAGGAAGATCGCAATGCCTTCTAATGCTTTCTTCGGCTGGTCCTTGATTTCGATGGCAAATTTAATTTCTGCCTTGGCAACCCCGCGGAGGTCGGATAACGTCTGGAGCTTGGCGGTCAGGCGGATGCTCTGGCCGGTCAGGACGGGCTGGCCGAACTTCATCTTGTCCATACCGTAATTAATCATCATCTTCAGGTTATTCACCTCGATAATCTGGTCCCACAAGTGCGGAAGAAGCGACAATGTCAGATAGCCATGCGCAATTGTGCTGTGAAACGGACTTTCCACTTTGGCGCGTTCTGCATCCACATGAATCCACTGGTGGTCCAGCGTCGCGTCGGCAAAAAGGTTGATACGTTCCTGTGTCAATTCGATATAATCGGATGTCCCGATCTGCTGGCCTACCAGCTTTTCAAAGTCTGCATACGAGTTGATAACTACTTTTCCCATTATTCTTTTGTTTAGTAAATTACAATCTTATCGGTTCTCTTGGGTGCCACTGCGGTAAGTTTTTACCGGCAGTAACAAAATGCTCTTGCAATTTTCGCGATAATTCCTGGAATAAACAAATATTTTGGCAAGATTGGATGACGCGCAGTCCATATAGATTGTCTATATTTGTTGAGCCAGGAAAGGGTGTTTAGGGAACCAAAAGAACCTCGTTCCCGCGCTTGACGCGGGATCGCATCAGAACCGGCCGTTTAAAGAATTGATTGATAGGGCTTGTGCCTTTGCGGCCCCGCGTCAAGCGCGGGGACAAGAATGTTTGGGGACAGGGCCGTAAACAGAGGCTTTAAGTATTAAAGTAGATAAACCATTAAAGTTAATTGTCATGGAAAAGAAGTTTTGTCAGAGTTGTGGTATGCCACTGCAAACCCCCGAAGAGATGGGGACGAATAGCGACGGGAGCAAGAACGACGAGTATTGCTGCTATTGCTATAAGGACGGTGCCTTCACTTCGGATTGCACGATGGATGAGATGATCATGCACTGCGCGGAGTTTGTAAGCGAGTTCAATAAAGGTTCAGGCCTTGCCCTCACAAAAGAACAGGCGATTGCAGGCATGAAAGAGTTCTTCCCGACTTTGAAGCGGTGGGCTGCGCAGTAAATTTGCGTGAGTAGGGATGAAAAATAGCATCCACTCGGACGTAATATAGATTTAGTTCCATATAATCCTTGTTCGACGAAGGTCGGACAGTTGTTTGACCCTCGTCGAACAGCTGTTTGACTCCCGTCGGACAGCTGTCCGACCCGGGTCGAACAAGGATTGCATGGACGCTTCCTGTAAACGGAAGCAGGGTGAGCAAAATCAGGAAGCAGGAAAAACAAAAAAACACAGCAGATGACGGCACAATACAGCCTATTTAAAAATCCCGGCGAAGAAGGAAAAAATGGAAAACCCACCTTGCACGCCCGTTTAGTGAACCAACGTATCATTCGCACGGAAGAACTGGCCGAATACATATCGGATAGCTGCTCTTTCAGTACGGCTGACGTGAAAGGAATGTTGGAAGCCTTGAAGAATCGCCTGGCAACCGGCTTGAAGCACGGAGCGATTATCGAGTTGGAAGGGCTCGGCACGTTTACGGTCTCGATGAAATGCCCGGCACTTATGGAGGAGAAGGACATCAAGCCGAAGCACGTACAGTTTAACAAAGTGGTGTTCCGTTGCGCCAAAGAGTTGCGTAGGGAATTGAAGCACATGGAAGTGGAGCGTTCCGGAGAGAAAAGCCGCCTGAAAGGTTTATCCGCCGACAAGCGGAAAGCGAATATCCTGAACTACCTGCAGGCGAACGAGACGATTTCGTCTTCATCCTGCCGCGGCTTGAACGGTTGTTCCAAATATATGGCCTTGAAAGACCTCGGGGAGTTGCGGGAAGAAGGAAAAATCGTACGGTTAGGCTATCGCTCGAACGCACAATACGGGCTGGCAAAACAGACAGAAAGCAGTACGGAAAATGGAGAATGAAGATAAAAACAAGAAGTTGCAGATCCGTAACAGCACGGCGGAGTTCCTGATATTCCAGCTTCAGAATAAAGAAGAAGGAGTGGAGGTGCTTTACCGGGATGAGATGCTTTGGTTGACGCAAGATGCTATATCGGTTCTATTTGATAAAGGACGTTCAACCATTGCTGAGCATTTGCAGAATGTATTTCAAAGCGGTGAATTGGAAGAAGATTCAGTTTGTCGGAAATTCCGACAAACTGCAACTGACGGGAAGCAGTATAACGTAAAGTTCTATAACTTGGATGCCGTCATCTCCGTCGGCTACCGCGTCAACTCTATCCGTGCCACCCAGTTCCGCCAATGGTGCACTTCCGTACTCCGCCAATTTGCCATTCGCGGCTATGTGGTAGATAAGAAACGGATGGAGAACGGTTCTTTTATCGGCGAAGATTACTTCGAGCATCTGCTGGCCGAAATCCGGGAGATCCGTTTGAGCGAACGGCGTTTCTATCAGAAGGTGACCGATATCTATGCGACCAGTATCGACTATAACAGGGATGCGCCGACCACCCGTATGTTCTTTAAGAAGGTACAGAACAAGATGCATTACGCCATTCACGGGCATACGGCGGCCGAGTTAATCATGTCGCGCGCAGACGCCGGCAAGGAGCACATGGGCTTGACTACGTGGGAAAACAGCCCGAATGGAAAGATTGTGAAGACCGATGTCAGCATAGCAAAGAACTATCTTCGGGAAAATGAGCTGGACGAAATGGGGCATCTGGTCAACGCCTTTCTTGACCTGGCGGAAAGCCGGGCGAAACGGCATATTCCCATGACGATGGAGGATTGGGCGACGCATATCGACCGCTTCCTGCAATTAGACGACCGGCAGCTTCTGACCGATGGTGGACATATCAGTGCGGAGGCGGCGAAGATGCATGCCGAAGCAGAGTTCGAGAAGTATCGTATCGTTCAGGATCGCCTGTTCGAATCGGACTTCGATAAGGAGATAAAAGGCTTGTTTGAAGACTGAAAGGTAATTACAGCCTTTTGCAACTTAACGCTGTTTATTTTGTTGATTTATATAGACAGAGTTAAATTGCAGTTTTATGGGGAAGACGAAGAAAGTTATAGGGTATATGCTGGGAGTCGCGTTGTTGCTGACTGCCGGGTTCTTCCTGCTGAACCTTCATCTGACCAAACGCCTTGAACGCTACCTGCGCAAGGAACTGATTCACCGGACGGCGGAGGCGACGGATGGCTTTTATACCCTTTCCTTCGATAATCTTTCCATCAGCTTCTTCAAAGGAGAGTTGAAGCTCGAAGGGGTGAAGCTGTTTCCCGAACCGGCAGTCTTCCGGAATTGGGAAAGGAAGGACAGTTTGCCTTCTGTCTATGTAATGGCACAGGTCGGCATGATTGACTTTAAAGGGGTGAACCTGACTTGGCGGTGGAGTTACAAACAGTTGCATTTCGATTCGTTTGAAATCCGCCAACCGGACATACAGGTGTTCAGCCCGTATTATTCGACGCGTACCGGGGTGAAGGTGAAGCAAGAGCCGGAAGCCAAGACTTTGTATGAGGTGATCTCTCCTTATATCAATGAATTGACGGTCCGTAGGCTCGATCTGGAAAATGCCAGCGTTTCCTATTCCGTTCAGAATCCCGCCTTACCTATAATATATGCATTGACGAATGTGAGTTTCCATGCGTATGGTTTCCGGCTGGATGAGAACTCGTCCGAAAGCGGGAAACTGCTTTATTGCGATAACTTCGACTTCATCACCAACCAGCCCCAGACGTTGCTGACGAACAATGACTTCCGCCTGCAAACGGAACGTATCTTGTTGAGCACGGAAGATTCGATTATCTCTATTTCCGATATCCGTCTTACCCCGCAAGGCGAATTGTGGGAGAAAAGCCGGCGGCGGCCGGACAGCTACCTGGATGCCCTGATCAGGCAGTCGAGGTGCGGGGAATCCAATTCCGGCGCGAAAATGCACTGAACTACCTGACTGCACGCTCCTTCGATATCGCTTCTTCGGATATACAGGCCTTTAATCTGGCTGGTGAAAGCCGTCCCGTGCAAACGGATTCCCTGGTAAATTCCCTGTCGCTATATGATGTGATCTCGCCGGTCCTGCATTCTGTTTCCATCGGGACGATCGGGATCGAGAAGGCGAAGCTGCAATATTCCCTTGCCGTAAAAGAGAAGGTTGAGGTTTATAAACTGGCAAACTTCGACTTTCATGCGTACGATTTCCGGGTGGACTCTGCCTCGGAAGCCCGGCATGGCCTCTGGTACTCGCGCAACTTTTCGTTCGAGGCGAATGATATCGAGGGCATGATGACAGCCCGTAATCATCGGTTTACGGTGAAACGCATGGCGCTGGATACGGAAAGTGGGGACTTTAATCTGGAACAGGTCCGTTTGCGTCCGCTGTCGATCCGGAGCCGTAACGATTATATGTCCGGCAGTATCGATACGGTTGGCATCCGCGGTTTGCTGTATGACAAAGGGATTAGTGCCCGGTTGTTGAAGGTCGATCGGCCGGATCTTCATTATGTGGTGGCTCCTTCTTCTCATAAGAAGGAAGTGAAAGCAGCGGCCCCTATGAATAGCCGGGTGGATGTGGAAGCAATTCTGAATCCGTTCCTGCGCTATCTTTCCGTTAAACGGGTGAGCCTGAATAACGGGAATGTGGCGGTGGAAGACAAGAGTGCTGCCGAGCCGGTCATTTACAAACTGAACGACTTTAACTTCTTTGCCACGGATATTTTAGTGGACCGGGAGACGGGGAAGGGCAAAGGGCTGTTCTTCGATTATCAGGACATGGGCTTTAGTTTCAGCAATTTTGACAATTACCTGCCGGGAAAAGAGTATCGTCTCTCGGTTCGGAAAGGACAGTTCTCTACCGTAAAAGGTGTTTTGCAATTGCAGGATATCAAATTGCTTCCGGAGGAAACGGGCAGGCAGAAGGGGAAAACATTCGTCCGCTTTTCGTCTCCCGAACTCCGTATAAGCGGGTTGAAACGCATACCGGAACGTCCGGACCGGAACATACGGCTGACTTCGTTTCAGGTGGATTCGCCCGATATCCGGGTGTTCAAACCGGATGGCGGCGGATTGTCGGCTTCGCTCAAACGTTTAGCGTTGGATGGCATTTCCTGGGACAGCACGTCGTTGAAGTTGGGGACAATCCGGTTGGATAGCCCGGTTGCGGATATCTATCCCGGCCGTTATCCGGATACCTTGTCCCGTAAGGCGAAGAAGGAACCGGTGGATTTATATGCGACGTTAGGAAAGATTGCCGGAGAGATATCTTTGGACAGGTTCAGCCTGACCGATGCGAATATACAGTATGCTTATTATGGTAAAAGCGATTCGTTGCAGCATCAGAAGCTGGACACCACAAATCTGCTTGTGGAAGGTTTGACGGTAGACAACCGCCGGCGTTCCTATAAACTGGATGATATCCGTTTTTCGACCCGTAACTTAGTGCTCCCGTTAGATAACGGTTTCTACACCTTGAAGCTGGGCGGTGTGGACTTGACTAAATCGAGTGCGCTTGTCGAGCATATCCGTCTTGTCTCTCCCTACCCGAAGATGGAGTTTGCCTATTTGCAGCCGCGTCATGCGGATTGGTTTGATGTGAGTGTCGGAAGCGTTTCCCTGACCGGTATCGACCTGCCTTCCTATTTCACGGATAAAGTGCTCCGGATCGACGATGTGCAAGTGTCGGACGCCGTGTTGCAGAACTTCAAGAACCAGCAGATTCCGGGACCCCGGCATATCGTTCCGATGATCTATTCCGGTCTCCAGAAGGCGCCTGTCAAACTGGATTTCAAACGGGTGGGAGTGAAGAACTTCTCTGTTGTTTATGAAGAGTTGGCAAAGAAGGGGAAGACGCCCGGCAAGCTCTTCTTTACGGATATGAACGGTACGTTTTCCGGCTTCACGAATCTTGTTTCCCGTCCGGACCAATACATCCGGCTGGATGCCAACGGCAAGCTGATGGGGCAGGGGGCGTTTACCGCGACATGGAAATTGCCTGTCGATTCGCTGAACGACCGCTTTCTGCTGAATGCCCGTCTGGATAGTTTTGACCTGACGGCTTTGAATGAGTTGATTGTCCCTTTGGCTTCGGCCGAGGTCCAGAGCGGGCATGTCCGGGAAATGACGTTCAGCACGGAAGCCTCCAGCAAAGGTGCAACCGTAGAGATGCTTTTCCTGTATAATGATTTGAAAGCAGCCCTGTTGAAAGAGAAAGACGGGGAACTGACGGACAAGAAGTTCCTGACAAGCCTTGTCAATCTTATTTTAAAACATGATAATCCGGATAAAACAAGGAAAGGTTATAACAATCCGCGTCATTCGAATGTTTCAATAATAAGAGATCCTTATCATTCCACCTTCAACTATTTGTGGCAGATATTGAGGCCGCCGCTGATCGAGTCGGTCGGTGTCTCCAAAAAGAAACAGGATGTGGCTAAACACGTCGCGACTTTCTTTACAAAGGTGAAGAATTTCTTCCGCGGTAAAAAGAAGGCGACGGAGAAAACCGTTCCGGAAGGGAATAAAGAAGATACTTTATCATTGGAATTTGAACCGGTAAATAATTAAAAATATGGATTACACAATTACTCATTATCCCGAAAAGAATCGTTTCGAAACGAAGTTGGATGGCGTAACGGCCTTTGTACAGTATCGTCTGTCCGGTGACAAACTGGATATTATCCACACAATCGTTCCCCCGGCCATTGAAGGCCGTGGAGTGGCTGCCGCTTTAGTGAAATACGCTTATGATTATGCAATCGAACACGGAATGAAGCCGTTGGCGACCTGTTCATATGCCGTTGCCTGGTTGCACCGCCATCCGGAGTATGCCAGATAGAAGAGGTCAGTCCTTTATCTCGACACCTAACATCCGCACTAAATCCAGTGCTTGCAGGGAAGAGACGGAAGCGCCCCGCAGTTCGCTACCGGCAAGGCTGCTGATCCGGATGCCGGATATTTCGGAATCCGACAGGTCGATACCTTTCAGGGAAGTCCGGTAGAACTCGGCTTCGATCAGGTTGCAGGCCTCAAAAGTGACACTTGTAAGTTGGCATCCTTCTATTCCGGCTCCCCGGAGGTTGCAGCGGATGAATTGTATATAGCGCAGCTTGCTCATCGAAAGATTCATATATTCTCCCCGGCATTCGTCAAACGTGATATGATTGAATATCCCGTCTGCCATATTGGTTCCCATTAGTTTGCACCCGAGAAACTCCACCCGGTGGAAGCCGCAGCCTGTAAAGTTGACGTTCGACAGGTCACAGTTCTTGAAAACCACGTCGCTGAACTGTGATTTCCTAAAGCTGCACTCCCCGAAACTACAGTTGGCAAAAACGCAGGACTGTACCGAAAGATTATCTTTCTTCAGCCCTTCTATGCGCAGGCTCTTGAAAGAATACTCGGTCAAATCTTCGTCGTTCTTCTTTAACGCTGCCTGTATGTCTATATCTTCGTGCAGCGTACTTGCCAAACGGGGTTGTGTAATTTTCATATGATGTCTGTTTTTTGAATGTCCGGGTAAAGATTTTTGAATGTTCCGGTAAAGATACTGACTACCGGGATAAATGAATAAAAAAAGAGGACATATCTTTCGATATATCCTCTTTTGTAGTCGGGATGAGAAGACTCGAACTTCCGACCTCCACGTCCCGAACGTGGCGCGCTAGCCAACTGTGCTACATCCCGTTTTTGATTACGGCTGCAAAGGTACAACTAATTTTTAAACGACAAATACTTTTGCTGTTTTTTTTCATTTCTGCCGTGATTTTTTTCGCCCCACCACCCAGTCTCCAATTTCTTTGAATATTTTTCATCAAATAATTTGGACTGTAACAAATAATGTTTACCTTTGCACCCGTTAAACAAAACAACGGTGCCATAGCTCAGTTGGTAGAGCAAAGGACTGAAAATCCTTGTGTCCCCGGTTCGATTCCTGGTGGCACCACTTTTAAAAGACTTCAAATTTGGTAAATCCCTGAAAATTAAATCTTTCAGGGATTTTCTTTTTCTCCTAATCCGCATATTTTTGGCAAAATTACGCACTTCCGTAGTGTTAAATCGTGGACAATTTTAGTCTCGAAAAAAGTGCCCACGATTTGTGCTGTAAGTCGTTGATTGTATTATCGTTTGATATCAGATATAGAAGATTCACGCTGTGAGTATTCTATTCTGCATTCTTTTTTAGCCATTCCAGCCTACGATGGTCAGGTAGATGTTTTACCCTGAAGTGTTCAAAGGTAACATTAAATCCTTTTCCGTCCGGACAAGCCGCCATCAGTCCTACTTGCACAGGCGTATTGTCCTGCAACCAAGCATTGCGCATAAGCGTGTATTCCTTATCATCGAACGAATAGAAGATTTCCACAGCATCCAATCGTCTGATGGCCTTTATCCATACATATGGAACAGCTTTTTCTAATGTAATTACGCTCCAATCCGATGTTTTATGGGTAACAACGGTACTCAAATTGAATTTACCGTCTACGAACTCGATGCCTGCTTTGATGTAGTTCTCATGGTTAATACGAAGCATTAAACCTGCTTGGTCGAAACGTACTTTATAATCTCCTGTAACCTTAACTTTTACTTCAAATTCTCCTCCATAGGTGGTGTAATAGAAAGGCGCATCATCAACAGTAAAACCATAATGAGAAATCCGCCAATAGTCACTTTGAGGTGTGACAAACATAGAAAGAGATTTGTCACTGATTTTCCATTGCTCTGGCTCATTGAACCATTGCATTTTTTCTAATGACTGTGCCATACAAAGTTGTGATGACATAAGAATTGCTAAGAAAAGAAACGACTTTTTCATTTTACTTTTTATCATAATTAAAAATGAATCAATAACCGATTGTGAAACGTTCCTGATGATGTTTTTCCAGTTCCAACTCGTCCACCATTGCCATAGCATAGTCTTCTACAGAAATGAAACTTTCACCCTTTTCATCTACAATCAGGTCGTCTTTCCCTAAGCGGAACTTACCAGTGCGTACACCGGCTGTCAAATTACCAAGATTTGCCGCCGGAGAGAAGAATACCCAATCAAGCTCTTTTTCATTGACTAATGTTTCAAGAAAGAACTTCGCCATAGACTTAACACCGGGCAACCACGCATCCGGCAAAGTTCCCGTGTCAACCAAACGCAGACCGGGTTTAACAAACAGACTACCTGCGCCACCCACAACCAGAAAGCGTTTTACACCCGATGCTTTCACCTCATCCAAAATCTTTGGATAGACACGTAGTGTGTCCTCATACATATTCGGATTTGACCACCCCGGATTATATGCACTTATAATCGCATCCTTACCTTTTAATGTCTCAATCATTGCGGAAGTATTTTCCACATCAATTTCTTTAATCTCCAAATTTGGAGAACTTACTTTCATTTTGGCGGCATTGCGTACAATAGCCGTTACATAATGCCCTCTGTTCAACAATTCATTCAGAATTGCGTTACCTACAAAACCACTTGCACCGATTAATGCTACATTCTTCATGACAAATATTTTTTTTAATGAATACGACGTTGTTCTTTGATGATGCAAAGTTCTATACTTTAAAAAACAAATACAAGTAGATACTGAACTCTCATATACTTACCATACAGAAACTAATACTGAACCTGAATGAATTACATTTTCTACTTTAACCTACTTTGACACAATAAATAAGGTGTATTTGCATCTAATTAGTTTTTAAGTTACTTTTGTATAGCAATTAAAGCACAATACCTTATGGAAGCAGATAAATTAAAAGATGAAATATTCATTCAGAATTGCCCGATAAGAAACATTTTTTCCCGCATTAGTGATAAATGGTCGATATTGACTATATTCACATTGGAACAAATTCCCGTCATGAGATTTGGAGAACTCCAAAGAACAATACCCGACATCTCACAAAAGATGCTAACTGTAACATTACGTACCTTGGAACAAGATGGCATTGTAAAACGTCAAGTCTATGCACAAATCCCTCCAAAAGTGGAATACTCTTTAACCCCACGAGGATTGTCATTATTACCCCATTTGAACTCTCTTATCTATTGGGCTAAAGACCAAATGGATAGTATAATGAAAGACCGCAAACGAAATGAATCGAAAGACTAACCATAATACTACACCATGTTCGTTGTTCAATATCTACACAGATGCAGACAACGAGCGATAAAAGACTTCTGCACGGAAGCAAAGCTAAGTTTATCGACTTAAAAGCGGTTCCGTATCGGATAGACAAGCCATCGCTTCTCATATTGACAAAGCATTTATTGTCCAAAGTCTGGATAGCAGCTTCAATGTACGCAGAATCGAACGCTTTATGCTGCAACTCTCACCGGAGAATATTCAACCCGTAGGGAGATGGTGCTATTGCCGGATTCAGGAGTACTGATTGATACGCCAGGGGTAAAGCTATTCGGCGTTACCAATGACAATACGGATAATTTGTCGGAAATCTTGGATATATCCGATTATGAGGGAAAATGCAGAGATATAAAGGTAAAGCAACTGTCATATACGATATTAAAGGCCTGCATTATCTATATAATCAGGAAAAGTTCCGCTCTTCTCAGGCAACTGTTTCTGTCACGATAGACGACAACCGGCCTTAACCTCCGGGCTATGCCTATGAATAGAACTAATTCAGAGTAGATCAGTAATATTGGAGGCATAAAAAGAATGGAAGATATGATGTAATTGTGTCATACTGCTAAAGAATGACATACTAAAACTATTTTATCTCCCGTTAATTCTTTACATTTGCCACAAAATTACAGTGATTATGACAGAATGCAAGGATGAACACATATTAAGTTCCATTGATTACCCGGAGGATTTGCGGAAATTGTCCCCCGATAAACTGGAAGAGGTATGTGCAGAGTTGCGTCAATATATAATAGATATACTCTCTGAAACCCCCGGACATTTGGGGGCAAGCCTCGGTACAGTCGAACTGACAGTTGCTTTACATTATGTATTTAATACCCCTTACGATCGTATTGTTTGGGACGTGGGGCATCAAGCTTATGGCCATAAAATACTGACCGGCCGGCGGGAAGCATTTCATACTTTACGGAAGTTTAAAGGCATCAGCGGTTTCCCCAATCCGCAGGAAAGCCCGTATGATGCGTTTATTGCCGGCCATGCCTCAAACTCTATTTCAGCAGCAATGGGTATGTCGGTCGCTTCGGCATTGAAAAATGAAGCGAACAGGCATGTGATTGCCGTAATCGGTGATGGAGCCATGACGGGCGGATTGGCATTTGAGGGGCTGAACAATGCGTCGGCCAATCCGAACAACCTGTTGATTATCCTTAATGATAACGACATGGCGATAGATCGCGCTGTCGGTGGCTTGAGCCAATATTTAGTTGATATTACGACCAGCCAGGCATATAATAAGATGCGCTATGACGTCTATCGCGGCTTGCGCAAGATGAAGCTGATCAATAATGACCGGCGGGAGAATATCCTGCGTTTTAACAATAGTCTGAAGGCATTGCTTACACAGCAGCATAATTTGTTCGAGGGATTCAGCATCCGCTACTTTGGTCCTATTGACGGGCATGATGTCGGGTATCTGACTAAGGTTCTGAATGACATAAAGGATATGCAAGGCCCCAAGCTGTTGCATATCAAAACAAAGAAAGGCAAAGGCTTCAGACCTGCCGAAGAATCGGCAACGGAATGGCATGCCCCCGGCCTTTTTAATAAAGAAACGGGTGAGCGTATTATCGTCCACAAGCTGAATGAGCCCCAACTCTATCAGGATGTCTTCGGGCATACCCTCGTCGAGCTGGCGGAACAGGACGAACGGATCGTCGGGATCACTCCCGCCATGCCAACCGGTTGTTCTATGACCTATATGATGAAAGCATTCCCCAAACGTGCGTTTGATGTCGGCATTGCGGAAGGCCATGCGGTGACTTTCTCTGCCGGGCTTGCCAAAGAGGGAATGATTCCTTTCTGTAACATCTATTCCTCTTTCATGCAGCGGGCTTACGACATGGTGATACACGACGTTGCCTTGCAGAACCTGCATATGGTGATTTGTCTGGATCGTGCCGGTCTGGTCGGTGAAGACGGAGCCACCCATCACGGGGTGTTTGACCTGGCCTATTTGCGTCCGGTTCCGAACCTGATTATATCGTCTCCGCTGAACGAGCTGGATTTGCGGAACCTGATGTACACCGGATATAAGGAAAACAACGGCCCGTTCGTGATCCGTTATCCCCGGGGGAAAGGCGAGATGGCCGACTGGAGGAATGAAATGCACGTCCTGCCGATCGGGAAAGGGAAGAAGCTCCGCGATGGGGATGATATTGCAATCCTTTCGCTCGGCCCTATCGGAAACGAAGTGATAAAGGCAATAAAGATGGTTGAGGGTGAAGGTCTGTCGGTCGCCCACTACGATATGATATATTTGAAACCGATAGACGAAGACCTGTTGCATGAAGTTGGCAAGAAGTTCGATCGTATCATTACCGTCGAGAACGGTGTGGTCAAAGGCGGACTTGGCAGTGCTGTCCTGGAGTTTATGGCGGATAACGGCTATACTCCGCGAGTAAAAAGAATCGGTGTGCCGGATGAATTTATCGAACATGGCCCGATACCCGAACAGTACAAACTATGTGGCATGGATGCCCAAAGCATCACTGATGAAATAAAGAAGATGGTTATCAGGGGGAAGGCAACTCCCCATACATTAATCACTATATAAAATGAAAATTATTATAGCCGGAGCCGGTGAAGTAGGAACCCACCTGGCAAAGATGTTATCACAGGAAAAGCAGGATATTATCCTGATGGACCCGAATGAGGAACGTTTGAATTTCACAAATTCAAGCATGGAGATCCTGCCTATGGTTGGGAATCCGACTTCTATCCGGGACCTGGAAGAAGCCGGTATCAGAAAGGCCGACCTGTTCGTAAGCGTCACTCCGGAAGAAACGACCAATGTAGCAGCCAGTATCCTGGCCTCCAAATTAGGCGCTCGTAAGACGTTGACGCGCATCAATAACTACGAATACCTCTTACCCAAGAATAAGGAACTGTTTGAAAAGATGGGGATCAACTCCATGATCTATCCCGAGATGCTGGCAGCCAGGGAGATTGTGACAGCCGTAAAACGTCCCTGGACCCGTCAGTATTGGGAGCTGTTCGGAGGCGCATTGATCCTGCTCGGCGTGAAAGTGCGCGACAATTCCCGGCTTGTGAACAAGCATCTATATGAATTGCTGAACGAACAGAAGCTCTATCATATTGTTGCCATCAAGCGGCAGAACGAAACAATCATTCCGCGTGGTACCGACCGGATAGAATCCGGCGATATCGTTTTCTTTACCACGACTAAAAGTCATATAGAAGATGTCCGTTTGCACGCAGGTAAGCGGGACCCGGAAGTGAAGAAAGTGATCATCATGGGAGGGAGCCGTATCGCCATCCGCACCAGCCAGTATTTGCCGAACAATATCCGCGTGAAAGTGATCGAAACGAACAAGGACAAGAGCCACCGCATAGCAGAGGTCGTCCCCGGAAACGTACTGATCATAAACGGAGACGGGCGCGATACCGACCTGCTGATGCAGGAAGGCATCAAAGATGCGCAGGCCTTCATCGCACTGACGGAAAACTCGAGTACAAATATCCTGGCCTGTCTCGCCGCCAAACGTGCCGGCGTGTTCAAGACGATTGCCAAGATTGAAAATATAGATTATATACCACTGGCAGAGAGTATGGATATCGGTTCGGTTATCAACAAGAAGTTGATTGCCGCCAGCTATATTTACCAGTTCCTGCTGGATGCGGACGTGTCGAACGTGAAATGCCTAACCTTTGCCAATGCTGATGTGGCAGAACTCGTTGCCCGTCCCGATTCCAAAATCACCCGCAAACAGGTCAAGGACCTGAACTTGCCGAAAGATATGACGTTAGGAGGACTGATCCGTGACGGCGAGCCGATGATGATTAAAGGTGATACGCAGATCCAGGCCTACGACCACGTCGTCGTCTTCTGCTTAGATACGGCAATGCGCAAATTGGAGGATTACTTTAATTGATATGCTGAACATCCGTTTTATAATCAAGATGCTGGGGATGATGTTTATCCTCGAGACATTGTTTATGCTGGCAGCTACGGCAGTCGCTTTCCTGTATAAAGGCAGTGACTTCTATCCGCTACTGCAATCGAGCGGTATCATGTTCGGGACGGGAGTCCTTTTCACCCTGATCGGCCTGAAAGCCAACGAGCATACCGCCGGACGCCGCGAAGGGATGCTGACCGTCAGCCTGACATGGGCTCTTTTCTCCCTATTGGGGATGCTGCCCTTCTATCTGGGCGGCTATATCGACAACATCACGGATGCCTACTTTGAAACCATGTCCGGTTTCACCACGACGGGCTCTACCATACTGACCGACATCGAGACGCTCCCCCACGGCATTCTTTTCTGGCGAAGCCTCACCCAGTGGCAGGGTGGTATCGGAATGATTGTCTTTACCGTAGCCCTGATGCCTATCATCGGTGGGGGAGCTACGCAGATGTTCAATGCCGAGACTCCGGGTATCACACACGAACGCTTCCGACCACGCGTGACGCAGGTCGCCAAACGTCTTTGGGGTGTTTATCTTTTCCTGACGATTGTTCTGATCGGTATGCTGTGGGCAGGTCCCATGAACTTGTACGATGCTGTCAACCACGCGCTCACTTGTATCTCGACGGGTGGATATTCGACCAAGAATGCCAGTATTGCCTATTGGGATTCCGCCTACATCGAATATGTCATAACTGCCTCATGTTTATCGGGGCAACCAATATCACGTTGATCTACTTCTTCTTCAACGGCAACCCAAAGCGGTTGTTTAAAGACGAGGAGATGCGTTGGTTCTTTTGGTTCGTATTGATCATTACGGCTATGACGACAGCCTGGATCATGTACCGGGGGATCGTGGATGATTTCGGCACAGCTTTCCGGGAATCCATCTTCCAGGTTGTGACGCTTGTTTCCACTTGCGGTTTTGCAACGGCGGACTATATCCCTGGGGGCCGTTCTTCTGGTTGTTGGCACTCGTCCTGATGGTGGTCTGCGGCTGTGCAGGCTCTACCTGCGGCGGGTTGAAGATGGGGCGTTTCGTAATCCTTGCCAAAAATCTGTTCAATGAGTTTAAGAAACAAACCCATCCCCATGCGATTATCCCGGTGCGGATGAACGGACATGCGATTTCCGGTGATATCGTCCACCGGGTTCTGGCTTTTGCTTTTGCCTATATCGCTTTGATCTTCGTCAGTTGCATGGTGCTGATGCTCGACGGAATGGGGTTTGAGGAGACCATCGGGGCGACGATTTCCTCTATCAGCAATGTCGGTCCGGGACTTGGTAGCCTGGGGCCTGTCGGCAACTATGCAGATGTCCCGACGGTATCGAAATGGTTCCTGTCGTTCCTGATGATGGTCGGGAGGTTGGAGATATTCACGGTGCTGACGATTCTGTTGCCGGGGTTCTGGAAACAATAGTCGGATATCGGTCTGTTTGCATAGGCATTCTGTCTAAAACCGATAAGCATCGGATAATAAACGAATAGGCATTGGTTTCTTAACCGGTGCCTATTCGTTTTTATTTCGGAGAAGCAGGTCTGAATTTTATTTAGGAGATATATACGCTTTTGCGTATTTTTGCGTTATAATAGGTGCGAATCATTAATAAGATGTGAGATAAGATGATAGAATATATCAAGGGGGAAATAGTGGAACTGACACCGGCCCGGATCGTGGTGGAATGCGCGGGGATCGGTTACGAACTCAATATTTCCCTGAATACATATAGCTTTTACAACGGGAAACAGACGGGGAAGATTTACGTGTACGAGGTGATACGTGAAGACGCCCACCTGCTCTTCGGCTTTGCCGGACGGGAGGAAAGGGAGCTGTTTCTGATGCTTACCAGCGTTTCGGGGGTAGGTCCTAATACGGCGCGGATGATCCTGTCGTCGCTCTCGCCGGCCGAACTGGTGCGGGTGATAGCCGACAAGAACGAGACGGCCCTGACAGGTGTGAAAGGTATCGGGCTGAAGACGGCCCAACGTATCCTTGTCGACCTCAAAAACAAGGTGAAACCTATCGAAGGGATGGGGGGCGCAAAAGGCTCCACGTCTACTCTGGCCGGCAGTGCCGTCTCGGAAGAGGCTGTTGCTGCATTGGTGATGTTGGGTTTCCAGAAGACTGCTTCGCAAAAGGCTGTCAATACGATCCTGAAAGGCTCGCCTGCATTGGCTGTTGAACAAGTAATTAAAACTGCATTACGAATGCTTTAGGAAATAGCCACTCTGTCATGGCGGGCTTGCCCCGCCATCCCATCCTAATAACAGGAAATCAGTATAGGATGAGGTTGCGGGTCAAGCCCGCAATGACACGACGGGGCATAGATGATTATTGGGTCAACCCATTATCAATTAAAAATGAGAAGGACACTAAAATATATACTCTGGATAACAATTCTACTGTTTGGCGTGGGGCTGTATTCGTTGAATGCGGACTTCAATGCCTACACGGCTTCGTTGCCGGAGGTGGAGCCGCTTGCAGCGCCGGATGATACGGTGCCGAAGGTGCAGACCCGTTTCCCGGTAGCTAAGACCATCCCCGAAGAATACGAGGAGATCGGCAAGCAGTCGCCCGCCGACCTGAAGACGCCGGACAATGTCAAGACGACCATCGAATATGACCTGAAGACCGGAACTTACGTGGTCCGTACCCGCTTGGGAGATGCCGACCTGACCACTCCTTTCTCGCTGACACCGGAGGAATACCAGGACTACAGTTTCCAGAAATCCCTACAGTCTTACTACCGCCAGAAGAACGAAGAAGAGTTCCAGAAGGCAGCCGAGAAGCAGTTCAACCTGACCGATATGCAGTTTGGTATCGGCGCGGCCGAGCGTATCTTCGGTCCGGGCGGTGTGAGAGTAAGGACGCAGGGTTCGGCCGAGGTCGAGATGGGCTGAAACAGAGTAAGACCAAGAACCCGTCACTGCCGGAAAGGGCGCGTAACCGTACCTTCTTCAACTTCGACGAGAGCGTGCAACTCAATGTGCAGGCTTCGGTCGGCAGCAAGGTGAACTTCGATATGAACTATAACACCGAAACCTCTTTCGACTTCGACTCGAAGAAGCTGAAGCTGCCTATACCGGTGAGGAAGATGAGATTATCAAATCCCTCGAGGCCGGTAATGTCAGCATGACGACCAGCAACTCGTTGATCAATGGTGGGGCGGCGCTGTTCGGTATGAAAGCCGACCTTCAGTTCGGGAAGCTGCGGGTTAACACCTTGTTTGCCCAGCAGGAATCGGAATCCAAAACGGTCAGTTCCAAAGGGGGCGTGCAGACGAAGCCTTTCGAGCTGACGATCGACCAGTACGATGAGAACCGCCACTTCTTCCTCTCGCACTACTTCCGCGACCGGTATGACGAGGCGGTCAGAAGCCTGCCGTCCGTATCTTCGCCTGTCAAGATCAGCAAGGTGGAGGTCTGGATTACCAACAAACGGAGCAATTACGACCAGTCGCGTAACATCGTCGCTTTCTCCGACTTGGCTGAACACAAACATATTTATAATACATCCTTAGTTAGCAGTAGCGGTGCTTTGGCCATACCTTATAACAACAGCAATACATTATACGGTACCTTGAACCAGCAGTTTACCGGTGCCCGCGACATCAGTACCGTGAACCAGGCGATCAGCGGCACCTTTGTGAACGGTACCGAATATGAGAAAGTCGAGAGTGCCCGCCTGTTGGACGCATCGGAATATACGGTGAACACGCAATTGGGATACATCTCGCTGAAAACACAATTGCAGGCGGATGAGGTGTTGGGTGTGGCTTACAACTTTACCTATTCGGACGGGCAGACCTACCAGGTCGGTGAGTTCTCGACGGATAATCCCGCTTCGACAAACTCCTGCCTGTATGTGAAGTTGTTGAAGGGAACAGCCATGTCGCCCGGCTTGCCGTTCTGGGATCTGATGATGAAGAACGTCTATTCGTTAGGGGCTTATTCGGTGCAGAAGGAGAAGTTTAAACTGAACATCATGTACCAGAGCGATACGACCGGTACATACGTGAACTACTTGCCGGAGGGGGCGATTGCCAACCAAATCCTGCTCAGGGTCCTGAACCTGGATAACCTCGACTCGAACAATGAACGCCATCCGGATGGTATCTTCGACTTTGTAGACGGCTACACTGTCTTGTCGGAGAATGGGAAGATCATCTTCCCCAGTGTGGAGCCGTTCGGTTCTTACCTGAGGAAGCAGATTAATAATGATGCGATTGCCGATAAATATGTTTTCCAGGAACTGTACGACTCGACGCTTACCGTCGCCCGCCAGATTGCCGAAAAGAACAAGTTCCGCCTGGAAGGTGAGTATAAGGCTTCTTCGGGGGCGGAGATACAGTTGGGGGCATCCAATGTGGCGCGCGGTTCCGTGAAGGTGACGGCGGGAGGAGCTATCCTGACGGAGAATGTGGATTATACGGTAGACTATACATCGGGTGTCGTCACCATCCTGAACGAGAGTATTATTTCGTCCGGAACGCCGGTCAGTGTGTCGTTGGAGAACCAGACGGCCTATAATATGCAGCGCAAGACGATGATGGGGTTGGACCTGAACTACCAGTTCAGCCCGAACCTGATGCTGGGTGCAACCATCATGCATATGTCCGAAATGCCGCTTACCACCAAGACGGCAATGGGGGATGAAGCCATCAAGAATACGCTGTGGGGTGTGAATATGGCCTATAAGGGGGAAAGCCAGTGGTTGACCAATATGTTCGACAAACTGCCGTTGCTGAACCTGAGCAAGCCGAGCCAGATAGCCTTCAATGCAGAGTTTGCGCACCTGATAGCCGGCCATTATGAGAATAAGAATACGGGCGGCTATTCCTATCTGGATGATTTCGAGTCGACGCAGAGCAATTTCGATTTGTCGGACCCTTATCCCTGGCAGCTGTCGAGTGTCCCTTATGACGACGCAACGCCGATGAAGTTCCCGGAGGCGGGTCTGGTCAATAATATCGACTACGGGAAAAGCCGTGCCCTGTTGGCCTGGTACACGATCGACGGGCTGTTCACACGCCAGAATTCATCTTTGCGTCCGAAGCATATCACCCGGGATGATATCTCCGACCATTATGTGCGTGCCATACAGACGGAAGAGTTGTTCCCCGAACGGCAGCAGACCATCAGCGAGAGCAATACGCTGAACGTCCTGAACCTTGCCTATTACCCACAGGAACGTGGCCCGTATAACCTGGATGCCGATAACATCAATCCGGACGGTACGTTGCAGAACCCGGAAAAGCGGTTCGGAGGTATGATGCGTAAGATAGACCAGAGTGACTTCGAGACGGCTAACGTGGAGTATATTGAGTTCTGGATGCTTGATCCGTTTATCAAGAATCGCCAGTCGTCAGGAGGTGAGTTATACTTCAACCTCGGTGAGATATCAGAAGATATATTGAAGGATGAAAAGAAATTTTTTGAGAACGGGCTTCCTATCGACGGTGATACGACCAAAGTTGATTTTACTGTTTGGGGTAAGGTACCTAAACAGCAGAGTACGGTTTATGCATTCGATAATACGGCGGGTGCGCGTCAGTTACAGGATGTCGGCTTGAACGGTCTGTCGTCGGAGGAAGAGAAGGAATATCCGACTTATCAGGAGTATTTGAATAAGTTGCGCCAGAAGTTGAGTCCGGCTGTACTCGATACGATGGAGAACCACGATGTGTTGGGACTGTCTCCGTTCTCCGATCCTGCCGGCGATAAGTTCCATTACTTCCGTGGGTCGGATTATGACCAAAATGATGTCGATATCTTAACCCGCTACAAACGCTATAACGGTACGGAAGGTAACTCGAAAGATATCAATGATTCGCCGGAGCGTTACAGCACATCTTCCAAAACCATACCGGATGTGGAAGATATCAACCAGGATAATACGCTGAATGAAAACGAGAAGTATTTCGAGTATAAAGTGGCTATTACTCCTAAAGATACAGTGGTAGGTTCTAACTTCATTGCAGACAAGCGTACGAGCACGGTTCGTCTGGCGAATAATAAGCAAGAGACTGTTACCTGGTACCAGTTTAAGATACCTATCAAGAAATACCAACGTCGTGTCGGTGCGATCAACGACTTCAAGACGATCCGTTTCATGCGTATGTATATGACCGGATTCCGGGAATCCGTCGTGTTGCGTTTCGGTACGTTGCAGTTGGTTCGCGGTGAATGGCGTAGCTATGAGCAAGACTTGTCCGACCCTAAAATGCCGCCGGCTGTCAAAGGTACACTGGAAGTTTCGACTGTCAATATAGAGGAAAATAGCGACCGCGACCCGGTAAACTACGTCCTGCCTCCGGGTATTACTCGCGTATTAGACCCGAGCCAGCCGCAAATCCGCCAGGAGAACGAACAGGCTCTTTCCTTGAAAGTAACGGATTTAGCAGCAATGGATGCACGTGCCGTCTATAAGAATACGAACTACGACCTGCGTCAGTATAAACGCTTGCAACTGTTTACGCATGCCGAGGCTCCGAAGATGGATCTATACGACTTGGCGAGCGGTGACTTGTCTGTCTTTATCCGTTTGGGATCGGACTATAAGAACAACTATTACGAGTATGAAGTCCCGTTGAAATTGACTCCGCATGGGGAGTATAACAATAATAATACGACACACCAGGAGATTGTTTGGCCGACAGAGAACACGTTGAACTTCCAGTTGGAGGTGTTGACAAACCTGAAGCTGGAACGTAACCGGCAGAAACGTTCGGGCGAGAATGGCGTGAATTTCCAAACTGAATTTACCGGCAGGGACGGAACTAATATGATCCGTGTCAAAGGTAACCCCAGTCTTGCCGAAGTAAAGACGATTATGATCGGTGTCCGCAATAACTCGAAAGATATCAAGAGCGGGGAAGTCTGGGTGAACGAATTACGCCTGACGGACTTCAATGAAGAAGGCGGATGGGCTGCCAATGCCAACCTGAATGTCGCGTTGTCCGACCTGGGTACGGTGAACGTGGGCGGGCGTATCGAGACGTCCGGTTTCGGTGCCCTCGACCAGTCGCTGAACGAACGCCGGATGGAAGACTTCAAGCAGTATAACGTCGCCACTTCCATCGAGCTGGGTAAACTGTTCCCGGAAAAGGCACAGGTCAGCATTCCGTTCTATTATGCTTATTCAAAGGAAACATACGATCCGAAGTATAATCCGTTGGATCAGGATATAAAATTGAAGGATGCCATCGACAGGGCGGACACGAAAGCTGAGAAAGATTCGATCCGCAGTTATTCGCAGGATAAGACTGTGATCAAAAGCGTATCTTTCAATAATGTGCGTGTGAATATCAAGAGCAAGAACCCGATGCCTTACGATCCGGCGAACTTTACGCTCGGATATTCGTACAGCATCAACGACAAGAAGAATCCGGAGACGGAGTATGAGACGACAAAAGACTACCGGGCGAACTTCGCATACAGCTATGTCCCGTATATGAAGCCGATCAAGCCGTTCGACAAGATGTTGAAGAAGAACAACGGCTATACCCGCTATGCCAAGCAGTTAGCGTTGAACCTGGCGCCGTCTATCAATTTCCAGACGGCGATGATGCGTAACTACTATGAGATCAAGCTGCGCGACCTGACAGGGGCGGCTACGGGTGTCACGAACGATATCCCGGTCACGTTCAGCCAGAACTTCTATTGGGACCGTGCGTTCAGTCTGAACTGGGCGTTTACCAATAACCTGAACATCTCGTTCAGCTCCGGTACGAATGCCCGTATCGAAGAACCGTATGTACAGGTAAACAAAGAGCTTAATCCGGACGATTACCAATTGTGGAAAGATTCCGTAAAGAAGAGTATTGCCGACCTCGGAACTCCGATGAAGTACGACCAGCAGTTTATGGTGACCTGGCAGCTGCCGTTGCAAATGATTCCGGTACTCGACTGGACAAACGCTTCTTTAAGCTACAACGCAACCTACAACTGGGATCGTGGCGCTACGGTGAGCGAAGGTTTCGAGTTGGGTAACACGATCAAGAACCAGCGTCAGTTCGACCTGCAGGCGAATCTGAACCTGCTGTCGCTTTACAACAAAAACAAGTATCTGAAGAAGGTAAACCAGAAGTTCAATAATACCCGTAACACCACGGCGAAAAAGCCGGAGAAGAAGAAAAAGCCGAAGCTGGAGAAGGAAATAACCCTGAATCCGGACAGCGGTACGGTTGTGGAACACGGAATGTTTACGAAGAAGGTCCAGATCACAGCCCGTGGTGCGGACGGACGCGTTTACAGGATCAAATACAAACCGCTCAACTTTGCACAGGTAATGATTCTGAACCAGGATACGGCGCATCTTAAACTGACGATCATACCGGGGCCTGCGCCTACGGAAGACTTCCTTTATAAGGCGGTTGAACATAGCGCCCGGTTCCTGATGATGGTACGGCGTTTCAATATCCAGTTTACCAACTCGGCCGGTATGATGTTGCCCGGTTTCCGTCCGGAGATCGGTGACATATTCGGGCAGGGGCATTCTTCATTCGGTCTTACACCGGGACTTGGATTTGCCTTTGGTAGCGTCCGCCGCAGTTATATCGATGAGGCGGCCGATAGGGGCTGGTTGGTAGATAATACGGAAAGTAACCTCAGCTCTGCCGTTATGACCAGCACGAAGAATCTGAACATACGGGCGAACCTTGAACCGATAACCGGTTTGAAGATCGACCTGAACGCCCTTCGCAACGATACCCGCAATACGGAAATACAATATATGTATGCCGGTATGCCGGAAATTATGGGAGGTAACTTCACCATGACGACTATCGCGTTGGGGAGTGCTTTCGGTGGCAGTGGCAATGCGATGAACAACTATTCCTCCAAAGCATTCGACAAGTTCGTGGCGAACCGTGAAATTATTGCGCAGCGGCTGGAGAATATGTATTCCTCCATGAGATATCCGAATGCCGGCTTTATTGCGGAGAAAGGTATGGGAGGGATGCCATACAACCCGGGAGAAGACAATGTGAACGGTGTGAATCCGAACTCGGCAGATGTCCTGATCCCTGCATTCCTGGCGGCTTATACGGGGAAAGACCCGAAGAAGGTGGGACTGTCTCCTTTCCCGTCCCTGAAGAGTATGCTGCCGAACTGGCGTGTGACATACGACGGATTAGTCCGCATACCGGCTGTCAAGAAATATTTCAAGAGCGTGACGTTGAGCCATCAGTATCGTTGTTCCTATACGGTCGGCGCTTTCACCTCTTTCCTGAACTGGGTGGATGCCGGACAGGACGGATTGGGATATATACAGTCGATCCTGAATGATAACCCGACGCCGTCGTCTCCTTATTCGATCTCGTCTGTCAGCATCACGGAAGCATTCAGTCCGCTGTTGGGAGCCGATGCGACTTTGCTGAATAATGTCACGGTCCGTGCCGACTATTCGACGACCCGCAATCTGAGCTTGAATACGACCTCTTACCAGTTGGTAGAAGCCCTTTCCAATAAAATAACGATTGGTTTGGGGTATAAGTTAGCCGAGTTCAACAAGGTGTTGAAGATGAAGAAGACACGCGACTTCAGCAACGACCTGACTGTCCGCCTGGACTTCTCGTACAACAAGATGCAGTCGTTGATCCGGAAAATCGATACGCAGTTGACGCAGGCTACCAGCGGTAACATCGCCAAGACAGTGTCGTTCTCTGCCGATTACGGTCTGAGTCGGGCATTGACGATCCGTGCTTTCTACGATATCCAGATCAACGAACCTCTGATCTCGAGCGCTTCCTATCCGACGTCCAACTCGAACTACGGAATCAGCCTGCGGTTCTCGCTTGCCCAGTAAGTGAGAACCGCCCAAAAGCGTGTATCATTTATGGTTCTTAAATACGTCCCATCTAACTCTCAATTCTTAACTTTCAACTTTCAACTATTTAGGGGGGGCTTATTGTATAAAACGCTTTTTTCTGACATAAAAGAGGTCCGAAATTAAACGAATGTTAATCCACTTTTCCGCCGCCAGAAAAGAGCTTTTTCCCCTTTTTCGAGAGCTTATTGCCGGGAAGTCAACCTTTATTTCATTTTCCCGGCACTTTATCGCCCTGAAGACGGTCGTCATACCCTATGAAGACGGTCGCCATTCAAATGAAGACGGTCGCGACGGCGATGAAGACGGTCGTCGTGGCGACAAGGCTTTAAAACTTCCTTTGCATATTTGGAACGCCCTCCGTCTTCGTTTTGCTACAGGCGATTCTCCGGGAGTTAAGGTTTATCACTTTGCCGGTGTTTCCGTTTTTCGGCAATCAAATTGCACGCTTTCCGGAACGGACTGCGCACCTCATCTCTTCAGTTGTCAGTCGAACAGGCTAAAACCTTGAAAAAAGTCAATTCAAAATCGATCAACTTTTCGGACGAAATAGAAAAACATCCCGGGATGGGGGTTATTGTAATTATTTAAATTTGTAGGAGGTTCAAAACTTGCCAAATATGAAACAAACAGGCCTCGTAGGGGCGTCGCG
>NZ_QUDI01000031.1:0-73876 GCF_003477465.1 Parabacteroides sp. AF48-14 | reverse complement strand
CCACCAAAGTATTGCTACCTCGTGCTGCCCCTCGACTTGCATGTGTTAAGCCTGTCGCTAGCGTTCATCCTGAGCCAGGATCAAACTCTTCGTTGTTAAATTGTTTTTTATATACCTTTGCTCAGAATCTCGTTATTTATTGTAGTTTTTGACGGTATGTTTCGTATATTTATACGTCTCTTGTACTACTTGTTGATATGTAAATCTTTCAAAGAACTTGTCGCTTTTCGTTTAGCGAACGTGGCTGCAAAGATAACAACTTTCTATTTTAACTTCCAAATCTTTTCGGAACTTTTTCAAAAGTTTTTTGTTTCATCATTTATAACCCTGCGTTCTCTCTCGAATGCGGATGCAAAAGTACTGCTGTAGAACATAACTTCCAAATCTTTTCAAAACTATTTTTTCATACGTTTGTAATGTTTTCCTGCTAAAGTCTGAACCACTGGATGTTACAGACAAAACTTTTTTCTCATCCGCAGAAACCCCTATTTTCAGTGCTTGTACAGACTTTTATATGCATATAATAATGTACATGAAAAGGCGAAGGATTGCAGAACGACTATAACTTTGAGTTCAACTGGTCATAGTTATGAGTTACCAATTCATAACTATGAAATCGAAAAGGCATAAGGATAATCCCAAAAAGGAAAGGAACCGTTTTTAAATAAAGAATGCCTCCTACCCTAAACGGATAAGAGGCATTTAAACCTTTTTTGTTTTCCTCCTGAGAGGTTAACCTAAATACGATTTGAGGAGCTTGCTACGCGTTCCTTGTCTTAGTCTTCTAATTGCTTTTTCCTTGATCTGGCGGACGCGCTCTCTTGTGAGGCCAAATTTGTCGCCAATCTCTTCCAATGTCATCTCCTGACAGCCTATACCGAAAAACATTTTGATTATCTCACATTCTCTTTCGGTTAATGTAGCAAGTGCTCGATCAATCTCTTTTGCCAATGACTCGTTCATTAACGACCGGTCTGCGATAGGAGCATCATCGTTAACAAGCACGTCTAAAAGGCTGTTGTCTTCGCCCTCTACGAACGGGGCATCTACCGAGATATGTCTTCCTGAAACTTTTAATGTGTCCGAAATCTTATCTACTGGTATATCCAGCTCGTCTGCAAGTTCTTCTGGAGAAGGTCTACGTTCGTTTTCCTGTTCGAATTTAGAGAAGGCTTTGCTGATTTTATTCAACGAGCCTACCTGATTCAACGGAAGACGTACGATTCTTGACTGTTCTGCCAAAGCTTGCAAAATAGACTGACGAATCCACCATACTGCATAAGAAATAAACTTGAACCCTCTGGTTTCGTCGAACTTTTCAGCTGCCTTAATCAGCCCCAGGTTACCTTCATTAATAAGGTCAGGTAAACTTAATCCCTGGTTTTGATATTGCTTAGCTACAGATACGACAAAACGCAGATTCGCTCTGGTTAATTTTTCCAATGCTCTCCGGTCTCCTCTTTTGATAGCCTGTGCCAATTCTACTTCTTCTTCTACTGTGATCAAATCTTCACGGCCTATTTCCTGAAGATACTTGTCAAGAGAAGCGCTTTCGCGATTGGTAATGGACTTTGTGATCTTTAACTGTCTCATCCAATGTTTTTATATTGAGAATATCAGGGTGCAAAGATAATATTATTTTTATTGACAGAATTGGCTGGATGCACCCTACACCCAGCCAATTATAAACCTTTAACAATCTTCCCGCCAAATAAGACGAATATAACGTTATTTTATTATTCGGCCAGATCTATAGCATATACTTTTGTACGTCCATTCGGATAGAAACCTTTCACTACGATGTAGCGATCATCAGCATTGCCTTTCAAGACCTTATCAACTATTTTTTCAAGTTGTTCCGGAGATGTAACCTTCTGATCGTTTACTACCATGATGATAAAGCCTTTCTTAATACCGGCATCTTTCAACTTGCCATTCAGCAAACCGGTCACTTCAATACCATAGCTTACACCTAATTCACGTTTCTGATCATCTGTCAACGCTTTAAAAGCGGCTCCTAAAACTTCTGCACTGTCACCGCCTCCTTTCACTACGGCTGTACTTCCTTGTGCATTACGAAGTTCTACATTAAATGTTTTTGTGCTGCCATTACGGTCTACCGTCACCTGGACTTTATCGCCCGGACGATATTTACTGATCTGTTCCTGCAAAGCATTGGCAGATTTTACTTTCGCACCGTTTACTGCAACAATCACGTCACCTTTTTCAATACCGGCTTCTTTTGCTGTACTGCGATCCGCGAAATCAGCGACACAAGCACCTTCTGACACTTTTATCTTTGATTTCAAAGCACTCAACTCTTCTTTCTGTGCGCTTGGCAGATTCGGATAACCCAACATATCGGCGATATCACCAACACTCATGATCTGCACGCCCAGGATAGCACGCTGTACGGTTCCATACTGCTTCAGGTCATTTGCAACCTTTCCTGCAATACTGATAGGCACTGCAAAGGAATATCCGGCAAAGTTTCCTGTTTCGGAATAGATAGCCGTATTGATACCGACCAGTTCACCTTTCGTATTTACCAACGCGCCACCACTGTTACCGGGATTCACTGCTGCATCAGTCTGGATAAACGATTCGATCTTACTCTTATCGCCTCCTCCCATAGAGATACCACGACCTTTTGCACTTACAATACCAGCAGTAACCGTAGAAGTCAGGTTAAATGGATTACCAACTGCCAATACCCACTCTCCTACTTTCAACTTTTCAGAATCACCAAACGGAATCGTAGGCAGGTCTTTCGCATCAATCTTGATCAAAGCGATATCTGTAGTCGGATCCGTTCCTACCAGCTTAGCAGAGAACTTGCGGTTATCATTCAACGTCACTTCCAATTCATCCGCACCATCAATCACATGATTATTCGTTATAATATATCCGTCCGTTGAAATAATAACTCCGGAACCAGCCCCTACACGCGGTTGCGGCTGCGGACGCTGGAAATTACCACGTCCTCCGAATCCGAAGAAATATTCGAATGGATCGACATATTGCTGATTACCTCTGTCAGCATACTGTTTAGCGTTAGTCGTAGCTTTAATATGCACAACGCCATGAACCGTACTTTCCGCTGCGGTGGTAAAATCCGTATTCTCAGCAGCAACTGTTCCCAAGCTCGTGAGTTTATACGGTTGCTTAAACGTATTTTCAACTCCCGTAGCATATTGCACCGGCTGGCTGTTTTTGCTTGCCAGATAAGCGGTCGTTCCAACAGTAACACCTGAACTGATGGCTGCTATAAGAACAATTCCAAGCACATTCTTCCACATTGTTTTCATACTCATTTTATTTTATCAAACGTTTAAATTTAACACTTTTCTTTCGACAAAGAAAACTCAAAAAACGTGCGATTATTCCATTTGCGATTGTTTTTTTATCACTTTTAACGGCGACTTACAAGGGCTTAACTGCACTTAACAGTACTGTGTAATGCAAAGTACCTTTTTAACAATCAAGCGACTGACAAATGGTCATGTATTCAATAATATAACAGTAAGAACGGCAGAAAGTTCGAACCTATTGACAATGGATAATCGATAATTGGCAATAAGAAAAGTACCTAAACAGCCGTTATTCCCCACCCCTATCTCCAAATTTTCAATTCTCAATCCTCAATTTTCAATTTAAAAGCCCTATCTTTGTCCCATTGCAGTCTGCCGGTCTGTCGCTCATCCCTTGGGATGGGAGGAACGTCCGGGCAACACAGAGCACCATACTTCTTAACGGGAAGCTGTCCGCGAGGGTAGAGTAACGTAACAGAAAACGACCGCCGGATTCGTCCGGTAAGGGTGAAAAGGTGAGGTAAGAGCTCACCGGGTCCTATAGTAATATAGGATGCCGTACGTCTTATGGGTTGTAAGGTCATGTATACCGGCGCATGTAGGATTGCTCGTCCGATGCCGGGGGGTAGACCGCTAAAGCTTACTGGTGACAGTAAGACGAGATAAATGGCAGACGCTTCCGTGCAAACGGAAGTACAGAACCCGGCTTACAGGCAGACTGCTTTTTTACATTTAAAATATGAAGACAGCTGATAAAAAGACGTTCGGAGAACGGATTAATGCCTTACTGACAAGAACGATCCGTTTTGTAACTTACGACATTTGGCGAATTACCGAAAATGAAGTAAGCGGGCTGAAAGAACTTTATATCAACATCATTAAAACAATCATACTCGCCTTCAGAGGTTTCCGGAATGAGAATCTGCAAACAAAAGCCTCTGCCCTCACCTATAGTACATTGTTATCTATCGTACCGCTTTTAGCTGTTTTGTTAGGTATAGCCAAGGGGTTCGGTTTTCAGGGGACAGTTCGCCAGGAACTGTTCGACTATTTTCCCGGACATGAAGTTGAATTGAACAAGGCCTTCGAGTTCGTAGAGAGTTATCTGGCACAAGCGCAAGGCGGAGTAATCATCGGAGTCGGCCTGATCCTGCTGTTCTATACGGTTATCAACCTGATTTCCTCCATAGAAGATACATTCAACGACATCTGGCAGATACAGAAATCACGTCCCTGGTACCGGAAGATATCCGATTACCTGGCCCTATTCCTGATCCTGCCCGTACTAATGACGGCTTCCAGCGGTTTATCCATTTTCCTGTCTACGCTGCAAAATTCATTCCTCAGCCAGTATTTTTTCTTTACTCCCCTGGTCGAGCTAATATTGAATATTGCGCCTTATATCATTACGATCTTAGCATTTACGGGGCTTTATATTTCGCTGCCCAATACAAAAGTCAGGTTTGTCAATGGGCTGGTTGCCGGGTTCCTGGCCGGTATTGCTTTCCAGTTTTTCCAGTTTATCTATATCAGCGGACAAATCTGGGTGAGTAAATATAATGCTATCTATGGTAGCTTTGCCGCCCTGCCTTTATTGTTACTTTGGTTGCAACTGTCATGGCTCATCTGCCTCTTCGGTGCGGAAATTTCGTATGCGTCCCAGAACGTAAAGAATTCAGTTTCGAACGGGACAGTAAGAATATCAGCCGGCGTTATAAAGATTTTCTCACACTGCTGATTGCCTCGCTGATCGTCAAACGATTTGTGAAAGGCGAGAAACCTTACACGGCTGACGAATTGTCGGATGCTTATCGTATTCCGATCCGTATCACCACGCAAATTCTTTACCTGTTGACTGAGTTGAACATCATTATCGAAGTCAACTACGGAGACGACGAACGGGTTGTCCATTACCAACCGGCAATCGACGTGAACAAGATCACGGTTAGCTATCTGCTGACACGCATGGACGAATACGGCTCCGAAAATTTCAAGATCGACACTTCCAAACTGTTCAGCAAAGAATGGAAAGCCCTTTTGAAAACCCGTGAAGATATGATTAAGGCAAATGACACAATTCTTCTTAAAGACCTCTGAGGAATTGAAAACTGAAAATTGAAAATTGAAAATTAAGGAGAGAAATACGGATCTTACAAAGGGGAAAGTGTGGAAAGTGATCGTTCGCTTTGCACTGCCGCTTCTGATCGGAAATCTGTTGCAACAACTTTATAATGTAACCGATAGCGTTATCGTCGGACAGTTCTTAGGGAAAGAGGCATTGGCGGCCGTATCGGCTTCTTTTTTCATCTATTACTTTATTATCTCGTTTGTGATCGGCGTCGGAAGCGGGACAAGCGTCGTCATTTCGCAACTCTTCGGGGCTAAACAGTTCCAGAAAGTCCAACTCGCCTTCTCTTCCTTCTTTATCTTTATGCTGGTGGGGGGCGTTATACTATCCATCACCGGGATTATCTTTGCCGAGCCGGTTTTTCGCCTGACAAACACGCCGGAAGAGGTTATCCCGCAAGCCGTCGCCTATTTCCGGATCTATATCGGGGGGACGTTCCTGTTCGTGACATTCAATAGTATTATCTCGATCCTTCGGGGCGTGGGAGAATCCGTCCGGCCGATGATCTTTATATTAATCACGACCATCCTGAACATCCTGCTCGACTTGCTTTTCATCCTCGTATTCAAATGGGGCATCGAAGGAGCCGCCCGTGCGACCGTCATCGCGCAAGGAATCGGGATGTGCGTCGCCCTGGCCTACGTAAACAACACGCATCCCCTACTCTCCATCAAAAAGCAGGATATGCTGTTCGACGGCAAGCTATTCAAAGAAAGCCTGAAGATCGGCCTGCCGACCAGTGTGCAGCAATGCGCCATCGCCCTCGGACTGATCGCCCTCTTGGGGATTGTGAACAGTTTCGGGACCAACACGCTGACAGCCTACGGAGCTGCCGGAAAGATAGACACGATCATCACGCAGGCCATCCTCACCTTATCCGGCGCACTGGCCGCATTCTGCGGGCAGAATATCGGAGCCGGGCGACTGGACCGGGTCAAAAAAGGGCTACGGTTCACCATGTACGTCAATATCATGCTGGGACTGCTGACATTCGCCGCCGTCTATCTGTTTGGCGACTCCATGATGCGCATCTTCACGAACGACGCGGATGTGATTGTTATCGGGAAGGAATATCTGTTGATTATCTGCGGTTTCTTCATCGTTCACGGGGCGTTGAACGTCTACAACGGAGCATTGCGTGGAGCCGGCGACACCTTGTTCCCAATGGTAACCAGCCTGGTATGTCTCTGGATTATCCGCATTCCCCTCGCCTATTACCTCAGTTCATGGTTAGGACGAAGCGGAATCTGGTGGGCTATCGTGGCAAGCATCACGATCGGGCTGATCGTGACCTTCATCTACTATAAAACGGGAATCTGGAAAAGGAGATGCATCATCAAAGACGAGACATCTCCATAAACCCTTTTATTTGAATTGCATCATCTTGCTGATATACTTCCCTACGATGTCAAATTCGAGATTGACAACCGTGCCTTTCTCGATCTGGCAGAAGTTGGTATTGTCGTGCGTGTAAGGAATGATCGCCACCTGGAAACTGTTCTGCTTTGAATTGCAGACCGTCAGGCTCACGCCATTCACACAGACGGAACCTTTCTCTACGGTTATATATCCCTGCGCGGCCATTTCCTTATCGAACGGATATTCAAATGTATAATACCAGCTACCGTTCGCATCTTCGACGTCCGTACAAACGGCGGTCTGATCCACGTGCCCCTGCACGATATGTCCGTCCAGACGGCCATTCATCATCATACTGCGTTCCAGATTCACCAGCGAACCCGGCTTCAGAAGCCCCAGATTGGAACGTTCCAGGGTTTCGCGCATGGCAGTCGTTGTAAAGGTATCCCCATCTTTGCGGACAACAGTCAGGCAAACACCGTTATGAGCCACACTCTGGTCAATTTTCAATTCATCGACAAAAGAACATTTCATTGTGATATGAATATTGTCTTTATCATGCTCGATCGCTACGACCTGAGCTGTTTCTTCTACAATTCCTGAAAACATAAGATTGTTGTTTTAATGATTATCGGAGCCCAAAGATACGGAAAATAACTATATTTGCCTGTACAAATCGCAATTATAGATATGACACAACAAGACATACGTTGGCTGCAACGATTCTCTAATTACCGCAAAGCACTGGCCAAACTGCGCCAGGCTGTAGAGTTGGTTTCAAAGCAACAAGATTTATCCGAAGAGATAGACGAACTTCTGCAGGAAGGGTTGATACAGCGCTTCGAATACACGCACGAACTCTCATGGAAAGTTATGAAAGACTATGCCGAATATCAAGGATATACCGACATTCACGGCTCACGCGACGCCATCCGGAAAGCCTTGGAAATGGGCATTATCGATGATAAGCAATGGATGAATACGATCAACGACCGCAATCTGACCTCACACAACTATGACGATGATGTGGCTACCGAAATATACGAAGCAATTGTGCAGACCTACTATCCGCTGTTCTGTCGGTTTGAAGATAAAATGTTATCCCTGTCCGATAATATGACCGACAAATGAAATACGGACTTACAGATACGGAAATCAATAAACTATGTGATCTTTTTGCCCGGTACAAGGAGATCGAGAAAGTTTTGCTTTACGGCTCACGTGCCAAAGGCAACTACAAACCATTCTCGGACGTAGACCTCACACTGATCGGCGAAAAACTGACTCATAGTGATATAAATCAAATAACATGGGCAATTGACGACCTGCTCTTACCTTATCAATTCGACATTTCTCTCTTTCACAAGCTGACAAATCCGGATTTGATAGAGCATATCCAGCGGAAAGGGATCGTCTTTTACCAGAAAAAATCTTAATATATTATGGAAGCAGAAAAAGTAGACAAGTTCCTTCTTGCCAACGAAAGCAAATTTCCCGATTATGAAATACCCATTCACCGGCTGCTCGACCTCTCGCCGGAGAAAGAGACCCTTTTAGAGCAAACCCACTTCAACAGTCCGGTCAAGATACTGCTCGCCTCCATCTTCTTAGGGATGTTCGGCGTAGACCGTTTCCTCATCGGCGATTGGGGCAAAGGCCTCTGCAAACTGTTTACAGGAGGCGGCTTCGGCATCTGGTACCCTATCGACTGGTTCCTGATCATGAAGACGACGAAGAGAAAGAACATGGGGAGGCTGGAAGGGATTGTGAAGAAATAAAAAAACACAAAAAACAATCTCATATATAAGAGATAACTATATCGTTCCCTACTATAAACTAACCCATACTCAAAAATAAACAACCAATTACCCTGTAGAAGGAATCCAAAATACGCTGTACAGGGAATCAAGATCAATTTTATCTGTAAAATGCCGTCAGTATCGAGATAGAGCTTTCGCTAATTTACATATAAAAATAGAGGTAAAGCCTGACGCCCTACCTCTATCATTATCATAATATATTTGGAGATTATATTATTTAGCCTGTTCCAGCTGTAACGTCTTAGTCGGCTGATCGCAAACTTCTGTCGGACCGAAGTACTGGATAGGACCCGGATAGACATAGCTTGTTGTCAAAGCCCATTCGTCGCGGTTGGCGGCGAAAGTCTTGAAAGGAGCGCCGTCCAGTTTAACCAGAGCTTTCTGGATAACCGGTTTCATTTCGCCATGACGTCTTTCCATGTTCATCATCATGGTGACAGGGATACCGCCTGCGATCCATTTGTCGGCCGGAGCAGTCGTGTTGCGTACGGATGACATATAACCTGTCTTGCCGGAAGCGATCAGGCAAGAAGCCGTGTAACCCAAAGAATAGCAATAGTCGGCATCGTAGTTAGACGGAGCGGCGCAACGTCCTTCGTAACCGAAGAAGTGGTGCTGTGCAGCGAACTTACCAACGTATTTGCCTTCAGCCTTCCACTGAGCCAGCTTGTTGCCAACCATTTCAGACAGCAGCTTTTCTGTTTCGATCAGAGAAACCTGAACGTTTCCGTGCGGGTCGCGGTCGAGAGACAACTGACGTGCCACGCCTTCCGGCAGAGAAGCATACAGGTCGGAGTTTTCTTTTGTCAGCTTGCTGATGATATAAGCACGCTGTTCGCTTTTCTTGATCATCTTGAATTCGGCATCGTGTTTAGCCAGGAAGTCGTTCAGCTCAGCGATCAGGCGTTTCATAGCCGGAACGAATTCGATCAGACCTTCGGGGATCAGCACCGTACCGAAGTTGTTACCGTCGGCAGCACGTTTTGCAACGATTTCTGCGATATAGGTAACGATATCGTCCAGAGACATGTTCTTTGCTTCCACTTCTTCCGATACGATCGCGATGTTCGGCTGTGTCTGCAAAGCACATTCCAGTGCGATGTGAGAAGCCGAGCGGCCCATCAGTTTGATGAAGTGCCAGTATTTCTGGGCTGAGTTACAGTCGCGCTGGATGTTACCAATCACTTCCGAGTATACTTTACAAGCCGTGTCGAAACCGAAAGATGTTTCGATCTGTTCGTTCTTCAAGTCACCGTCGATCGTTTTCGGACAACCGATAACCTGTACACCGGCATTGATAGCTTTGTAATATTCAGCCAGCACACAGGCGTTTGTGTTAGAGTCGTCACCGCCGATAATAACCAGCGCCTTAATGTTCAGTTCTTTCAGGATTTCCAGACCCTTGTCGAACTGTTCTTTTGTTTCCAGTTTCGTACGGCCTGAACCGATCATATCGAAACCACCCGTGTTACGGTATTCGTCGATGATGTCAGCTGTCAGTTCCATATATTTATGATCGATCAGACCACCGGGTCCGAGGATAAAGCCATACAGGCGGGAGTCTTTGTTAGTAGCCTTGATACCGTCAAACAGACCTGCAATCACGTTATGACCGCCAGGAGCCTGACCACCGGAAAGGATCACACCAACGTTCATAGCCGGCATCGCTTTCTTCTCGCTACTCTTTTCAAAAGTAACGACAGGCATTCCGTACGTGTTCGGGAACAATTTCTTGATTTCGTCCTGATCGGCAACTGATTGTGTGTACTCACCGTCAACGGCTTTTACAGCGCCTTTCAATGCAGCGGGAACCTTTGGCTGGTAAGCTGCTCTTGCAATTTGTAATGCACTCTTTGTCATTTCTTAATCTGATTTATTTAGAAATTATCTGATCCTTAATTAAAGGCGGTGCAAATATAGAAATTTTTCGGTAATAGTGAAAGGGGATTTCGTATTTTTCAACGCACTTCTGAATAAAGGATTACCTCCAATCCATCCCCTTCTTTATTTTCTCCACAACTGTGGCAAACCTGTCAAAAGGCTCAATCCAGCCAGGGATATCTTTGTTGATCCACCCCATCACTTGAATTATCTCGTTATGGATAGCTTCTACTCTATCTAAATTCCAACAGATAGACTCATTATGGAAAATTCTATTTCTAAATGATCTCAAAGAATTCAGCGGAGCAGAAACAGTTCTTCTCTGTCGTAAATGTTTCGGGAGATAAGGAAAAGCACGACGAAGATCTTTCCATAATATACGCTCATATTCACTGTTAAGCAGTGATACCCAAAAGCCCAAGGTAAGTTCTGCTATAACTTTAGATGCAAGAATAGGTTCATTACGTCCGACAATTTGTTTCTTTGCTTGAGTGATATATCTATTTAGTCCAACAAGCCCCGGCATTGTTGGGAATATGGCGTACCAATCTTCCCTTCCCGTCATTGTCTGTAATTCTCGGCTTAAAGCATTTCTTAATGCAACTTCAAACGTAGAAAGCGAGACATAAAAAGCCTCAGATAATTCGACATTGCATTGATAATGTAAAATAGCTTTCTGTTCATCTTGGTGAGCATTAAAGTATCTTTCCATTCGCTTGGTGGAAAAAACTTTTTCAAAAAATTGTTTGTTATACGTCATAATAAGGTTATCTTTGCAGTGCAGTCCCGGTAATTCCTCTCCCAGATATTAGATGCTGGTGATGAATCCGGGTTTTTTTATGCCTACACATATAGTTTATAAACCAGATAAAGAAGTTTCCACTGATTTTTTAGCTACATAGTTAAAAGATCTGGTAGATTCTAATGGCACAAAAGTAGAGATAAACATTAAGAAAAACAAGGAACACAGCAAGAAGTACAAGAAAACGCTGATTAAGCGGATCTAAACGGATTTAATATTGCGATCCGTTAAAATCAGCTTAATCAGCGTTTTCTCCATACCTGCATCTTATTCTATAACAGGTTTCTGATAAAGCATCGTCTTTCCCTGAGTCGACAGTGAGGCCGGGCGGGCATTGAGGGAGGTGGCGCGCTTGTAGTTCGGCTTGCTGCTCATGACGAAATGCAGGGTGATTCCGGGCTGCACGTCTTCGTAGGTCAGATAGGATTTATCGTACTTCTTGCCGTTGACATACAATTCTTTTACGTAGACATTCTCCTTGGACCAGTTTTCCGTTGTCATCCGGATCTCTTTCCCGTTGCTCATCCGGATCGAGAGCGCCTCGACACATGGAGATCCTATATTATAGATGTTGCTGGACGGAGCCACCGGATAAAAACCGGCGCAGTTGAACATATACCAGGCCGACATCTGCCCGCAATCGTCATTGCCGCTCAGCGAACCCGGTTCGTTTCCATAAAAACGGTCGACGATTTCGCGTATCCACTTCTGGCATTTCCAAGGCTGGCCCAGATAGTTATAGAGATAGGCGACGTGATGGCAAGGTTCGTTCCCATGCCAGTAACCGCCGATACGTCCCTGAATATCGTGTGCACCCGGGATATCTTCAGGCAGTTCCACCGTAAACAGTTCATCCAGCCGTTTCTCAAAAAGCTTCTTGCCGGCCAGGTTGATATATCCCTGTACATCGTGCGGGACAGACCAGGTATATTGCATGGTAAATCCTTCCGTAATGTCTCCCCATCCGTTCACCGAACCCGGTCCCTGATAAGCGATCGGAGAAAACGGAGTACGCCAGTTGCCCTGGCTGTCACGGCCGCGCATATATTTTGTTTCCGGATCAATCAATGTCTGGTAAGACAAAGAGCGGTTCAGGAAATACTGATAATCATCCGTTTTCCCAAAAGCTTTAGCCGCCTGCGCAATGCAATAGTCGTCGTAGGCATATTCCAGTGTCTTGGAAACAGATTCGGCCTCTTTGTCAAACGGGACATATCCATCACGGATATAATCGGGCAGGCAATCATAATGTTTGTTTTGAGCCGTCGTCTTCATCGCTTCGTAGGCCCGTTCGTAATCGAAGCCCTTCACACCTTTGACAATCATATCTGCCAGCACAGAGACAGCATGATAACCGATCATGCACCAGGTCTCATTGCCGTAAAAAGACCAGACAGGCAGCATTTTTTCCACACTTTTGTCGTAATGAGCCAGCATGGAATTGGCTATATCGGCATTCACATCCTGATGCACCAGATTGAACCAGGGATGCAAGGCCCGGTAAGTGTCCCATAAGGAAAGAGTCGTATAGTTCGTAAAACCTTTGGCCTGTTCGATGTTCTTGTCCAACCCTCTGAAGCTGCCGTCGGAATCCTGGAATACAAAGGGATGCAAGGCCGCATGATAGGCAGAGGTATAGAAGGTCTCTTTTGTTTTCCGGTCTGCCGTTACCCGATACTTCTGCAATTCTTTTTCCCACAGATCCACGCCTTTATCTTTCAGGCCGTCGAATGTCAAGCCGTCCAGTTCCTGCATATTCCGCATGGCTCCGGCTGTGCTGACCGAAGAAACTGAAGTCTTTACTGTCACCACCTCTCCCTCTTCCGTTGCAAAAGAAAGGCAAGCCATCAGTTTTTTCCCCCACGCCTCGCGATCACTCCTGAAACGGGACGTGTTATAGATCACTGGCTTTTTATCCTGCATGATGCGCAGGCCGTCCAACTTTTTGGAAAAGACCGCGGTAAAATAAATATGGCGTTCCGGCCCCCACCCTTTCACCAACTTATAGCCTGTCAGGGTCGAATCGTTCTCAATACGCAGATTAGCCCATTCACATTTCTGCCATAAGGTATGATCCATATCGATCATGATAAAAGACTTGTCCGACTTCGGATAGGTAAACCGTAACATTCCACTCCGCAATCCGGAGGTCATTTCCGCTTTTACCCCATAATCCAGTAATTGGACGGCATAATAATTCGGGGACGCCCACTCTTTATCATGCGTATAGCGGGATCGATAACCCTCATCGGGATTTTCCCGGCTTCCCGGTTCCAGCTTCATCTCCCCGGTTCCCGGGATAAACAGGAAATCGCCCAAGTCGGGAATCCCCGTTCCGCTGAGATGCGTCAGGCTGAATCCTTGGATGGAAGTATGGTTATATTTATATCCGGCCGCCGCATCGTAGTACTTGTCGTCCGTATCAGGACTAATCTGGATACCGCCGAACGGGATCTGCGCCCCGGGATATACATTACCAAAACCGTCAGTTCCCACTAATGGCCTGACATATTCCGTCAGTTTCTCATTTTGGGCCATGCCGGAGAGTGCCAGACATGACATGGCAACTAAAATACTGATTCTTGCTTTCATATCAAATAAATTATTTTAGGCACGGATTTCACGGATTCCACAGTTTAAAGATATTTCCAATACCGTGCAATCCGCATAATCCGTGCCTAATTATAATTATAGCCGAAAGTCCTATTATAATTAAGTGCTTATGTTAATATTAATTCTTTCAGCTAATATATAGACATTCTTATTATTTACCCAATTCTTTAGAGAATGAGTAAGGCGCATCGCTGTCCTGCGTACCCCGGTTCTGATTCGGAACAGGTGACATTGTATAGTTGACCGTCATGCCACGCAGCATATCGCCATGTGTCAGGTAGTTCTTCGTATAGTTTTTACCGTTGACCTTCATGGCCGAGATATAACGGTTTGCCTGACTGTTGTTGCCAGCCTTGATCACAACCTTCTTGCCATTCTCCAGGTTCAGGGTGACACCCTTGAAGAGAGGAGAACCTAAGATATACTGGTCCGAACCCGGACAAACCGGATAGAAACCTAAAGCGGAGAAAACATACCAGGCGGAAGTCTGGCCATTGTCTTCATCCCCGCAATAGCCGTCAGGAGTAGCGAAATAGAGTTTATCCATCACTTCACGCGCCCAATATTGAGCCTTCCAGGGTTCACCGGAATAGTTATACATATATATCATGTGCTGGATCGGCTGGTTGCCATGTGCATAGTTACCCATGTTCATAATCTGCATTTCACGGATCTCATGGATCACGCCGCCATAATAGCTGTCATCGAACAAAGGCGGAACATTGAAGACAGAATCCATCATTGCGTTGAAGCCGGTCTTTCCTCCCATCAGATCGATCAATCCCTGCGGGTCATGGAATACAGACCAAGTATAATGCCAGCTATTTCCTTCCGTAAAGGCATCCCCCCACTTCAGCGGGTTGAACGGAGACTGGAACGTGCCGTCTGCATTACGTCCACGCATCAGCTTGGTCTCCTTGTCGAACAGGTTCTTATAGTTCATCGCGTGTTTTGCGAATATAGCAATTTCCGATTCCGGCTTGCCTAAAGCCTGGCCCAGTTTGTAGATAGCCCAGTCGTCGTAAGCATATTCCAGCGTGCGGGCTGCACTTTCATTGATCTTTACATCATAAGGCACATATCCCAATTCATTGTAATATTTATATCCCAGACGTCCGGTAGACGAAATCTTCGGATGTACGTTGTTGGCGCCATGTACGACAGCTTCCCACAGCGTTTCGATATCATATCCGCGAAGCCCTTTCAGGTAAGCATCCGCAACAATTGAAGCCGAGTTGTTGCCGACCATACAGCCGCGATGACCCGGGCTCGCCCATTCGGGAAGGAAACCGCTCTCCTTATATGCGTTGACAAGACCTTCCTGCATCTTCGTATTCATAGACGGATACATCAGGTTCAGGAACGGGAACAGGCAACGGAAAGTATCCCAGAAACCGGTATCGGTAAACATATAACCCGGCAACACTTCTCCGTTATACGGGCTGTAGTGCACGACTTTACCGTTTGCGTCCAGTTCATAGAAACTGCGCGGGAAAAGCAGCGAACGGTACAGGCAGGAATAGAATGTACGCAATTTGTCCACGTCGTTATCTTCTACTGCGATGCGTCCCAGCGTCTCGTTCCAAACCTGGCGGCCTGCATCTACAATCTGATCGAACGAACGGTCGCCCAATTCCTTCAGGTTCAGTTCAGCCTGTTCGGGGCTGATAAAGGAAGAAGCGACACGGGCATGTACGATCTCGCCCTTATGAGTAGAGAAACCGATAATGGCACCGGTATGGTTTTCTTGCGCTTCTGTCTCGCCTTTGCGAATTTCGCTGTCGCCGACAGTAGCCTTATAAGTAAACGGTTTATCGAATACAACTACAAAATAGTTACGGAAGTTCTTAGGAACACCGCCGCTGTTACGGGTTGTATAACCGATAATCTTGTTCTCTTCCGGAATGATCTTGATATAGGAACCACGGTCGAAAGCATCCACAATCACATAAGACTTGTCCGTTTCGGGGAATGTAAAACGGAACATGGCAGCGCGTTCTGTCGGCGCGATTTCCGTCACGACATCATGATCGGCCAGATACACCCGGTAATAATTGGGTTTTGCCACCTCTGCCTTGTGTGAGAACCAACTGGCACGCTTGTCCTGGTCGAATACTACCTTACCGGTAATCGGCATAATGGCAAACTGACCATAGTCGTTGATCCAGGGACTGGGCTGGTGAGTCTGTTTAAAACCACGGATTTTATCAGCATCGTATGTGTAAGCCCAACCATCTCCCATCTTTCCAGTCTGGGGCATCCAGAAATTCATACCCCAAGGCAGGGCAATCGCCGGATAGGTATTTCCCGTCGACAGGGATATTTTCGACTGGCTTCCGACCAGCGGATTGACGTAATCCACCAGCTCCGTCTTGTCAGCCGCCACCGCAGTAAAGAGGCTGCTGCAAAGCGTAATCGCTAAAATAAATAACTTTTTCATGGATAGAATATGTTTAATTAATTAGTAGACTGAGAATAGGGCTTATCTGTACCCATAAAAATACGTTTTTTATTCGGAGACGACGTCATTTCGAATGTCAGCGTACCGCCATCCATAATATCCTGCTGGGTGATATAGCCTTTCGTATAAGGTTTGCCATTCAGTTTTACCGACTTGACATAGCGGTTCCTGTCACTTACCTTATCAGCCCTGACCTCAAAAGTCTTGCCATTTTCCAACGTCACCTTCATATAAGGAAGGAAAGGAGCACCCAATACATATTGGTCTGTTCCCGGACAAACCGGATAGAATCCCATCGCAGACAGGATATACCAGGCAGACATCTGCCCGCAATCATCATTACCGCACAAGCCGTCGATATTGTTGCGATACATCTTGTTCATAATCTCACGCTGCCAGTACTGCGTCTTCCAAGGTTGAGAAGTCCAGACATACAGGAACGGGATGTGATGACTCGGTTCGTTGCCATGCACATAACCACCCAGCAATCCCTCTTCCGTCACATCTTCCGTATCGGCAAAAAATTCAGCCGGCAGATGCATCGTGAACAGGGAGTCGAGCTTAGACACAAACGACTTGTCTCCTCCCATCAGGCGGATCATATTATCCACATCCTGCGGCACGTAAAAAGAATAGTTCAAGGCATTTCCTTCTATAAAGCCTTCACCATGCGTACTCAACAGGTTGAAGTTTTCCTTCCACCGGCCGTCTGCATAACGGGGGCGGGCATAACCAATGCCGGTATCGAATACATTCGCATAATTGGTAGCCCGTTTCTTATATGTCTCGGCCACTTCACGGTTTCCGGCCAAAAGCGCCGTATGATAGATTGTCCAGTCGTCATAAGCGTATTCGAGTGTCAAAGATGCAGCACTGCCGTTATGGTCGAGTGCGACATATCCTTTTTGCATATATTCGCCGGTCCCATCCAGATAAGGGATAGTCGAACTGCTCACCATTGCCTTCAACACCTCGTCTTTATCCAACGGAAGACCTTTGGCAACCGCATCTGCCAGAACGGAAACGGAGTGATACCCGATCATACACCAGTTTTCATTCGCCATATGGCTCCAGATAGGCAAAGCCTTATGTACACTCTGTTCGCAATGCTTCAGCATGGAACGGGCGATATCCGTATTGACCTGGCGATTGATAATATTAAACAACGGATGCAGGGCACGGTAGGTGTCCCAAACGGAAAAGACCGTATAGTTCGTGAAACCGTCAGCCTGGTGAATATTATGATCCAATCCACGATACTGACCGTCAACATCGGTATATACGCAAGGATTGATCATCGTATGATAGAGGGAAGTGTAAAGCATTGCCAACTGGTCTTCACTGCCGTTCGCCTCGATAACGGATAACTCCTTATTCCAGGTTTCATTTGCCCGGGCAGCCAATTGATCGAAGCTATAGCCGGATGCTTCGGCCTGCAAATTCTTTAAAGCGCCGGCAGCACTCACGCCGGAAAGAGCCACCTTTACCTCTAATTCTTCGGATGCGGCCGGATCAAAATCAAAATAAGCTACAATCTTGCGTCCGCCTATATCCGGAAAGTTTTCTTTCATATTAAACTTACCGTATCCGCCCCGGTAGTCGACCTTCGCCTTTTCATCGCAGCCATAATGTATGACCGGTTTGGAGAAAGACATGGCAAAATAGGTATAATTGGTACGCGCCCATCCGTTCGTAATCCGGTAGCCGGTGATTAATGTATCATTTTCGACACGGATATTGGTCCACAGGACTTTCCCATCATAGTTATATATGCCATGAATCATATCCAGGACGATCCGCTGGTTCTTTGCCTCTTTCGGGAATGTATATTTATGGACTCCTACCCGTTTGGTGGTCGTCAGCTGTGCTTTTACACCGTAATCCGCCAGCATCACTTCATAGTAGCCGGGACGGGATATTTCCGTCTCGTGTGAAAAGCGGGAACGATAGCCGCCATCAGGATTTGTGGCTGTACCCGGGTTCAGTTTCAAAGCACCGGTCGTCGGCATAATCAGGATATCGCCCAGGTCGGAATGTCCTGTTCCGCTGAAATGCGTATGGCTGAACCCGACAATACTGCTGTCCTTATGCTGGTAACCTGCACAGTATTCATATACGCGGGGCTGGTATTTACCATCTATATTATGAGGGATCGTGTCTGTATCGGGACTCAACTGCACCAGTCCGAAAGGCACACAAGCCCCCGGAAACGTATGCCCCATCCCGTTTGTCCCGATGATCGGGTTGACCAAAGAAGATTTATCCTGTGCGGACAAACCGCCAAAAGCCAATAAGGCGGAAAATAAAAGGATCGTCTTTTTCATGATATCATTATCTGTTTATATTCTTATTTTGACAAAAAAGCTTGGTATTCATCCCACATGCTTTCAATGCTGCTCTCTTCGCCGAAGATACTCTTGATCGCTTTGTCGAAGCTCCATTCATCGATGTCGCGGACAGTCTCGTGGAATTTCCGGATCGCATCCGGATCTTTGGTTGTCAGCCACTGGATAAAGAAACCGGTCGTACGATAACCGTCCATCCAGTTACCACCCGGTTTACGGGTACTCATATCGAAATATCCAGCCTGTGCGCGGACTGCATCCGCCATACCTTCGATACAAGCCCAAAATGTCTTGTTTGTTGAGTAGGAACCGATTCCTTTCGGTTCAAACTGATAAGCGTGTACCAATTCGTGATACAAAACGCCACGTGTTTCAAAATCGAGTTTATACAGCGATTCGTTTGCCGATTTCTCGATATGTTGCGTGCTATAAACAATCGAGATGACAGGCGGATTACCACCTTTAGCCGACACACCGTCATAGTCCTTCAACGTGTACTCGATTTTCTGCACGTCGTTCATTGTGTCTTTGGCCGTATAGAACAAAATCTCTGCCACTTTACGGGCATGGTACCGGATATACTCGTCAGGATCTTGCACGAGGCCGGTATAAATTGAAGCCCCTTTTGTATCAGGGTCCAACACTTCAAAATCAACATTGGGATACTTAAAGCTTTCCCAGTTTGCATTCAAATTCGTATCATATAATAATACATCGCCCAAAACCAGTGTATCGCCTGTTTCGGTACTGGCTTCCAGCATATATTGTTTATAGTTGGAAGGTTTGGCTATCGAACAAAGGATTTCCTGGTAGCGGGAACAAAACTTCTGGTCTTTCCGTTCGTCTACCACCACCCAATTCTTTCCGTCATACGATCCCTTCAATGTCCAGGCAGCCGGATCGTGGGCTGGTGTTTCGCCGGACGAATAAATTTTATAACTCTGGACAGGAACAGTACATTGCTCTTCAAAAACAACCTTATTAACTCCCTTCGTCCCAACAAAACAAGTGGTCGGATTTCCATCCGACAGTTCGGGGACATTTACCGGTAATTTGGTCTGACAAGAACACAATAATAAACTTATCGATATAAATATACTTATTTTCATAACACAACTATTAAAATTAAGCAATATACTGTTCACTCTCCAAAGTTAGAAAAACAAATTAAAATAGACTAATTCCATCCAGGATTCTGATGTCCCTGCAATGCCGGGTTAGCCTGCATTTCATCCAACGGAATCGGCCATAACAATGCATATTCAGGAATAGCACCTACCCGGATCTGTCCGTCAGGTTTATTCTGGATCTTAGCTGAAGTAAGGGGAACCCAATTCAACTTACCGGATTGTGCACCGACTTCTTCCGGATACAAACGAGTACGGCGGATATCATCCCAAACTTTAAATTCCAATGGGAATTCATGCAAACGTTCTGTCAAGATTGACTGGATCAAAGCGTCACCTGTTGCTGTTTCATTTGCCAGACCTGCACGATTACGCACCTGGTTGAGATAACCTAACGCAGCGCTTTCCTGACCTGTACGAGCCAAACCTTCAGCTGCGATCAACAAGACTTCCGAATAACGGAACATCGGCATATTGTAGTCGCCGTCATGACCTTCCATCAAAGATTTTTCATCAAACCAAGCCCAGTTACCAATATTATTCAATTGATGACTAACACCTGTAGCATCTGTATATTCTCTGAAGAAGAATTGCTTTTCATGTCCACGGATATCGGCCGGATCATAACTGTTTACAATCATGTCACAGGGCAGATAAATGTTTTCCAGAACGTCGCCACCCGGATGGAAAATTGCACTACCATTCGCATCTTTCCACTGAGAAGCATCTGATCCCATCGAATGGGCAGCATAAGAGTTACCTACTTTATGGTTGGTATAGTTATACTCTTTTGCATAAATGATCTCGTTAGATGATTTTGTCGTCTTGATCACATTAAATGCCGAATTGAGATCATCACTGCTACCACCAGCCTGAACCAAGGCGTGCTGGCCACCTTCGACCACCTTCAATGCCATCTGAGCTGCCTTTGCATAATCAGCATCTCCACCGTTAAGCGGAGCTCCTGCTCTTTGCAGATAGACTTGTGCCAACAGAGTCTGGGCCATCGGAAGAGTTGCATAGCAACCATTATCGTAGAATGCCTTATTAGGCAAACCATTATTGTTTACGATGTCAAGCAAATCCTGTTCGATATAGCCGTAAACTTCAGCAGCCGGAATACGTTCTTTAAAGATTCCATCCGGAGAAGTATAAGGTTCAGAAATATAAGGCACATCTCCAAATTCCTTTACCAACCAGAAATAAGCATACGCACGGAAGAATTTACCCTGTGCCACATAATACTTGATCGTCTCTTCGCTCAGAACGCCCGTCATATTCGGGACATTGGCAATCACGAAATTTGCACGAGAGATACCTTTGTAGAACTCATGCCAATAGCTCATGGCCTGGTCTTCAAATGATGCAACATTGAAATTACAACCTTCCGATGCATTTGTAAACTGACGGTCTTTACGTCTGTCAACATACAAACCTGAAATAATACCACCCCAACAAGTTGCTTTAGGGGTCCAACCGCCACCTGTATTGTGCAGATAAGGCACACCACCGAAATACAATGCGTTCACACCGGTTTCAGCATCAGCTGCAGTCTGCCAGAACTGATTTGAATCTTTCTGGTCCAATGGCTTCTCTTCCAGGAAGCTGTCACATGAACTCATGGCCAACGAGCAGATGCACAATAATGAAATATATCTTTTCTTTAGTTTCATAATGATCTTATATTATTTTTGACTGATTAAAATGCAACATTAACACCAAACATGAATGTTCTCGGACGCGGATAAGTAAAGAACTGACGGTTAGCACCCCAGTTGTTACCACCTAAACGAGAAGAGTTGTCCGGGTCATATCCTAAATAATCCGAAGCAGTGATCAAGAATGCATTATTCACGTTAGCATACAGACGTAAAGAAGACAAACCAATCGACTTGATCAGATTTGAATCAAATGTATAACCCAACTGAATCATGTTACAACGCAGATAAGCACCATTGGCAACCCAATCATCATCAGCTGCATTATTTGCACCCTGACCGAAGTTGTTCAGACGAAGAGCCTGTTCTTGTCCGTTCGGATTCAAAGTCGGATGCCATGCATCCTGATAAATGCGGTCAAGACCGTTAGTCAGGAAACGAGCCACAGTAGAGTGGTAATATTCCTGCATAACATCAACACCCCATGTATATTGAAAATCAACCGTCAAATCGAAATTCTTATAGTTGAACGTATTGACGAAAGATCCCGTCCAGTCAGGTAAACCGTTACCAATGATTGTACGGTCTTTAGATGTTACTTTTTCACCGATAACAGACGGAACATTCATTGTTTCCGGATCCCAGTTTTCAGGTTTGCCATCATAAATACCGATACGTTTGTAACCGTAGAACGAAGAAAGCGGTTCGCCTTCACGGATAAGCATGTCATAACCTACGAAACCGTCAGTTGTAATCTGGCGTTTTCCTGTAATCGGGTCAACAGAAGCACTTTCATCCAATTTCTCAACACGGCTTCTGTTGAAACCTAAGTTAATCGTTGAAGTCCATTGGAAATCATGATTTTGAATAGGATGTGCAGTAACCAGGATATCGACACCACGGTTGGATACAGCTCCGACATTATCCAGGATTGAAGAATAACCTGTTGATTCCGGAACCGGACGGTCAAGCAACAAATCCGATGTATATTTGTAATAACCGGATACATCAAAGCTCAAACGATCCTTAAACAAACCAAGTTCAACACCAAAGTCAAACTGACCGGTCTTTTCCCATTTCAACTTAGAGTTCGGCATATTGTCCAAATAAGAAACCATATGCAAAGCATCACCGATAATCGTAGTAGACTGGCTTACTGTAGCCAAAGAACGATATGTACCGATTTCAGAGTTACCGGTCAAACCATAAGAAGTATGCAGTTTCAACTTGCTGATAGTCGGATTGTCTTCCAGGAAACTTTCACGGGACATCAACCAACCTAAACCGACAGACGGGAAGAACGCATACTTATTACCGGACCCGAACTTGGAAGAACCATCATAACGTCCGGTCACTGTTGCCATATACTTATTGTCATAAGAATAAGCCAAACGGAGGAAGTATGAGTTCATTGTCCATTTGTCATAGTCACTGCCTACGCCCGGACGGTCCGTACCTTTGCCCAAGTTGTAATAACCATAGAAGTCATCCGTAAACTTACTGTCGGAAGCATTGAAAGATGTATATTCACGTCCCTGCCAAGACAAACCGAGCATGGCATTGATAGAATGCTTATCCAACAACGTAGAATAGTTCATATAGGTTTCTTCCTGCCAGTAGAAAGCGTTTGAATTACTTGCAGAAGCATAACCTCGGAATTCTGGTTGATCATAGGACGCGGAGTGAACGGAGTGTAATTGGCGTCACGGCTGTTCTGGTAGTCCACACCGAACTGTGTCTTCAAATCCAACCCTTTCAACAAATGGAATGTAAGGGCTGCATTACCGAAGATTTTCGTACGGTATTGCATAGCGTACATATTTTTCAACAATTCAACCGGGTTACCGACTGGTTCCGGACTAAATCCTTGAGTACCGCTGTTAGGATTATCCTTGTCATTCAAGATAGCAGTCGTTCTAATGATATTAGTCTGCGTATATTCACCATCCAGCTTAACCGGCAAGAACGGCAACTGTTCGAGCATCGTACGCAAAGCTCCCTGTCCGTAAGGGTTATCGGAAGTACGGTTACCCCATGTATGGTTCACCAACAAATTCACTGAAGTAGACAGCCATTTCGTTGGTTTGTCGTCATACGCCAATTTCGCATTGATACGTTTGAAATAAGAATTAAGCAAAATACCTTCCTGGTCAGTATAGTTGATGAATGCTCCGACTGAAGAGCCGTCACCTGCGCGCTGGATACTGATCTGATGGTTGTGGGAAACAGCCGTACGGGAAGCTTCATCCTGCCAGTTTGTATTATATTTAGGAGAGCCGTCAGCATTAAACAAACGCTCGTCTGTAAATATCTGAGACAAATCAGTGGTAAAATTCTTACCCTGCCATGCATTGGCATTTTCCAAACCTTGCTTGAAAGCAGCCATCCATTCATAAGAATCCATCACATCCATCTGTTTAGCCATCGTACCGACCGAAACAGAACCATCGTAAGAGATATGAACGCCTTTGCCTCCGTCACCACGCTTGGTAGTTACCAAAACAACACCGTTCGCACCACGAGCACCGTAGATTGCTGCGGAAGATGCATCTTTCAAAACTTCGATAGACTGAATGTCATTCGGGTTGAGTAACTGGAAGTCAGACATAACCACACCGTCGACAACATACAAAGGAGAGGAAGATGCCTGGATCGTGGACACACCACGAATAACAACACGCATTTCACCACCCGGCTGTCCGGTATTGGAGAAAATGTTCACACCGGCTACTTTACCTTTCAAACCATCGAGGGCATTGAACGATTGCGTTTTGATGATTTCTTCACCTTTAGCCGTAGAGATAGAACCTGTTAAGTCGGATTTACGCATCGTACCATAACCGACTACCACTACTTCATCCAATGTCTGGGAATCCTCTTTCAAGAGTACAGTAATAGTAGACTGGTTTCCGACTTTAACCTCCTGAGTCAGGTAACCGATAAAAGAAATTTGCAGTACAGCCCCCGCAGGAACATTCGAGATGGAGAAATGTCCATCCATGTCTGTCATCGTACCGTTTGTAGTACCTTTCACAACGATGTTAGCTCCGGCAACCGGACCTAATTCGTCATTTACGACGCCTGTTATCGTCTTACCCTGCTGCGCCACCATGACATTGCCATCCGATGCCGAAACCGGAACAGCAAACGCTGCATGAGCAGAAAAAGCAGACATTAGCAAACATAAGGCTGAGGCCTTCACTATCCCACATGGAGATAATAGTTTAGATTCATTCATCTTTTTTGCTTTTTAATTTTTAACACATAATACATAATAATATTGGGAATATCTTTACCAATCAAGGCATTCATTAATTTTTGTATTTCGATGGCAATATTACTTGATCTTAACACATTCGTAGTAACACTGAAACACCAAAAGAGTATCAAAATCAACCGCTGGTCAATTATGACACTCTTTTGGACAACCAGGACACTATCAATTCACAAACACTTACTACTTATTTTTAACCATTCCTATCCGAAACGAGACTCCCCGGATGATGCGTTTCTCCAATATGCCAAGACCGGACATTCCATTAACAAAAAATACAAGAAGCCCTTTTTTGGAGCATTTTCTATTTCGTCCAAAATATGGGTTCATTTTGAACTGACTCTTTGCTTGATTTTAGTATTCTTTGCTGACAACAAATGAAACGAGGTGCCGAGACCGTCCCGGAAAACAGGCAGTATGATTGCCAGAAGGCGAAAACAGCGTCAATGTGATAAAGCTTAACTCCCGGAGAATCGAATATTTGAAAATAAAACGGACGGCGTCCCAAATATCCCAAGGAAATTCAGGTGCTTTTTTGCCATGAAAACGGTCCTCTTTCCAATTAGGACGGTCATAATCGCCATTACGACCGTCCTAATCTTCGCGAGGTGCCGAGTGCACTACACATTAGCACGGTCGTGGTGGCAAAGAGGACGGTCGTAATGACTGAAAACATTCAAAAAAGAGGAAAAAGTCCCTTTTTGAGGTCAAAAAAGCGGATTAACATTTGTTTGGTTTCGGATGCCTTTCGGACCTAAAAAATACGTTTTTTACAATAACCCCCTATTCCCTCTGCCGATATTGGCGCGGAGTCATCTGGTATTTTTGAGAGAACTCGCGATAGAAATAGGACTTATTGGAGATGCCGACCTGGTAAATGATTTCCTGGACACTCAAATTGGTTGTGACCAAAAGCTGGGCGGCATGCGTCAAGCGGTAATCCTTGATAAAATCGGTCGGCGTCAATGGCGAAATCTTTTTGAAACGGCGATACAGCGCACGGGAGTTCATGCCCAACTTATCTGCAATAAATTCGGGCCGCAATGCCTCCTGGGTAAGATTATCCCGGATAATAGCCGTAACAGAATCCATAAACTCTTTATCCTCCTGGTGGATCAACTGCCCACCGGACTGCTCATAGGCGCTTTCCGGCGAATAATAGTAGTCTTTCAGTTCCTTTTTAGTCGCCATCAACCGGTTCACAACGGAATGGAGCACGACGGCAGAGAACGGCTTGGTCAGATAAGCATCCGCACCCAGATCCAGGCCTTCCGCCTGTTCACGATCCGAGACTTTAGCCGAGACTATTATTAAAGGTATATGGCGGGTAAACTTATCCGCTTTAAGACGACTGATAAATTCAAACCCGTCCATACTCGGCATCATGATATCCGTAATAATCAGATCCGGTGATTGCCGGTCCATCAAAGTCAGCGCCTCTTCTGCACGGAACGCTTCCAACACCGTATATTCGGAAGACAATGTTTCTTTTATCAGCCAGACGATATCCCGATTGTCGTCTACCACTAATATAACCGGCTTATCGGTCTTCACAGCTGCTTCGCCTGTAACAGGCGAAGCAGACGGTTGTACAACCGTCGAAACAGCAGTTTGCCCGCTTTTTTCCAGCGTTTCCTCTTCTACGCTCTCCTCTTCTGCTTCCAGAAGAGGCAGAATAACCGTAAACTCGGCATATTCGCCTTCTTTACTATCCACCTTTATTTCTCCACGCAACAATTGCACCAGACTATGGCAGATAAAAAGGCCCAATCCGTTGCGGGATGTCATCTGGGTATAATTATTCACCTCCAGATCACCCAAGATGCGGAAGCGGTCGAATATTGTTTGCAAGTCAGACTCCCCTATCCCTTTTCCCGTATTGTAGACCTGTATGATTAAAGAGCCGTTTTCCGTCCGGACAGAAACACGAACCGTCCCGTCCCGTTTCGTATATTTAAAAGCATTCGACACCAGGTTTCTCATAATTGTCTTCAAACCGGCAACATCCGTATTCCAATAAAGGGGAGCATCCAAGCCGGAAACCGTAAAGCTGATATTATTCTGTTCAGCCACAGGCATAAACAATTCACACTGCTTTTGAACCAAGCTGCTAACGGATACCTTTTTAATATGCAGACGGCTGAATCCGGCTTCTTCGATCTTTCTGAAATCCAGAATTTCCTGTATCAGTTCATTCAGACTTGTCACGTTTTCGCCCAAGATACGGGCATACTTCTCCAATTTTCCATCCGCCGACCGTCCGGCAGCACCTTTGATATAATCATTCACTCCGTTAATCAAAGTGAGAGGCGTACAGAGTTCATGTGTGATATTGGCAAAGAAATTCAGTTTCGCTTCATACAGTTGCTCCTTCTGCTCTTCCCTGATTTTCCGGGCTACCTCAGACTGCTTTTTCGATATCCGGAAACGTACCCAACAAAAAATACCGGAACAGACAGCCATAAACAACAAACAGTAGATAGACAAGGCCCAGGTACTAAGATACCAGGGTGGCAACACCCGTATATGCAATAAGTATTCCTTTGCATCCGAATCGAAGACATCATTCTTATAACGGACTTTCAATACATAATTATCATAAGGCAGTTTCGTAAAAGAGACCTGGTTGTCTTTTTGAAGTTCGGTCCACGAAGTATTATAGTTTTCCAACAGGTACGAATATTCATAATTTTCCCCGTGTATATAGTCTGTCGCCACAAAAGATATCGAGAAAGTGGAGATGTCGGGAGGTATAGTCACATAACCGGTTTTCTGGTCCGTTACATAATCGTACAAACCATGTGTCTCATCTCCCATCTTCAGTTCAAAGAAATGCAGGTCCGGCTTATAATTTTCCTGCCGGTCATTCTGCGGGTCCACCCACACCAACCCGTTTATTCCTCCAAAAAACAATTTTCCGGTATAAGGACATTCCCAATAGGCATCATCCGAAAATTCCGTCACCGGCAAATCCGGACTTCCATAGTTATGGAAGAAACGGTTATGGGGATTATACTTGGTAAGGCCTTTATTGGTGCTCAGCCAGATACAGCCGTCCGGATCTTCAAGGATACCATGGACCATATCGTTTTTCATACCGTCGGCCTTGCTGTATTGATGGACTTCGGCCAGATTATTGGCGTGCAACTTCATTTGAGTCATCCCCGAACTGGCTCCCAAATAGAATGTCGAATCCTGGCTATAGCACATGCAAAGCACATCGCCGACAGCCCGGTTGCCGGCATTATTCATCGGAATAAACTCATACTGTTTGCTAATCAGGTTGAAGCAGACCAGTCCATATCCGCCACGACTTCCCAAATAAAGCATGGAAGTCTCATCATCGTAATTCATGGAATGAAACTCATTGCAAATCTTTCCATCCTTTTCCAAAACAAACGATTCCACATATTTAATAGAAGGCTCATTCTTTCCTTTATCTAATTTAACTTCCAATACCCCGTATCCGGTCGTAGCCAGCCAAAGCGTCGAATCATTCACTTCCCGGATCGCATGGACATAGCGGATCTTGGTATCGGCATTGCCGGTTAAGGTATGGACTTTCTTGTCCAGTAAAGAATAATAGGATAATCCGGGACCTTCCGTTCCAATCCAAACCCAGGGATAATAATCGCTTTTGCGAAAACAATAAACACGGTCACTGGCCAAACCGTTTGCCGTCGTAAAATGAGTGATCTTATCAGCCGGTATTTTCCCTTTACCATACGAATCGTAGTCTTCCACCCGGACAAATCCATTCCCTTTTGTCCCGAACCATACCGTTTTTTCGTCCTCTGTATAGATAGACCGGACCGGATTACGCATGACAATCGGCAGATTCTCCAGTTTTATCCCTGAAAAACGATTATATTTATCATAATACATCTGAATCCCCTGCCCGTCTGTTCCAATCCAAAGGATATCCTGCTTACGATCGGGCAAGGCGCAGAATAAGCTTACATCAAAAGACTGTATATCTTCCGGTCTGTCGATATTCAGCAGAAGACCATTCCTGAAAACCAGATAGACATCGGAATGAAACAAAGCGATGCGCGACAGTTTGCCGTATTGTTCCATCCATCCGGTCAGATCGGCAATGTACTTTTTCTTGCGGTCTTTTATGTTATAAGAATAAAGGCCGTTATCCACATCCACGAAATAGAGAATATCGCTCACATAATAGGCACGGTCCACTTCCTTATCATGGATAATATCGTCTTTTATGTTCAGCGTAATCGGAAGCGACTCGAAATCAGGACGAACCTCCTTCAGGCAGCCATCTCCGGTCAGGAGACAAAACTGTTTTTCCCCGACTGCGAACAAAACTTTAACATCCCCCTCATTCATTCCTTGCATATGCACATCCTGAAAAGAACCTTTTGCCGGAGAATAGCAAGAGATAAAATCCTTTTGCTTTACGATCAATGTATTACCCATCGAATCGGCCGCCACATTCAGGCATTCCGGGTATTCCGTATAAGACTCCGTCACTTTCCGGTCCTTCAATGCAAAACGGTTCAAGCCCATCGAGGTCGACACCCATAAATATCCCTCCCCGCCATAAGTGATTTTATTAATAATATTACTGCATAAGGTATATTTATTATTCGGCTCGAAGCGGAATACATACGTATTTTTGCCATTGTACAGGTTCAAACCGTCATAAGTACCGATCCACATATACCCGTTCTCATCCTGGTACATTTCGAGAATCGCATTATTGGACAGATCGATATTATGGGCCAAATGCAGGGATATTTCGGCAGACAGTGGAAAGGAAAACAAAGCAATACAGGCAATTGCAGACTTGACCCAACGGAAAAGTACTACATATTCAGACCCAGTTTTGATAATGGATAAATTCATAATAACGGTTATTTGACTACAAATATAAGAATATCATTTGAATGACAACGAAAAATATTTTCAGCTGATAAATTATCCGGAAGACTTCGTATCTTTGCAAGGTAAATATTCTATGTATAAGTTTAACACAACAAATACAAAATGAAAAAGTATCTTATCCTTGCCGCTTCCACTCTGCTCCTCGCAGCTTGTAGCGAAAAACCGGGTTACGAAATTACCGGTTCGGTTTCAAATGCCGATTTGAATGGCCAGTACGTATATCTCTATGAATATGGAGTAAAAGACGCAGTGCCTCTCGACAGTGCTTTGGTGCAAAACGGAGCGTTTGTTCTGAAAGGTAGTCAAAATAGTCCGGCTCTCCGTACACTCCGTTTTTCTGAAGAAGCAGTAGAACCTGCACGTGTCGCTCCGGGAGAGAATGCCCCGTTTATGGCAACATTCGTACTCGAAAACGGAAAACTGACGGTTACGTTGGATTCGACATCAACGGTCAGCGGTACACCGGAAAATGATGCACAGAAAGAGTTACAGGGCAAAATCAAAGGTTTGCGTTCAGGTATCGACAAGCTGATTGCCGACATGAAATCGGGCGACGAAAAGCTGATCGAACAGGCGGAAGCCAAATATGATGAAATCGACCAGAAAATAACGGAAGCTGTTGTCAACTACATTCTGGCACATACGGACAAACAAACCGCAGCCAAGAACCTGTATGACTTCCGTTACAATATCGGCGAAGACCAGCAAAATGAGATCATATCCAAAGCAGACTCTACATTTAAGGCTGTTCCGGGAATCAGCTATATGATCGATCATCTGAACGTGCTGAAAAAGGTTGCCGTAGGACAGAAATTCACAGACTTCGAAATGCCGGATGCAAAAGGCGAAATGCACAAGCTATCCGAATATGTAGGCAATGGCAAGGTGGTTCTGATCGACTTCTGGGCATCTTGGTGTCCTCCCTGCCGCGCAGAAATGCCGAATCTGGTAAAAACATACAAACAGTATAAGAGCAAAGGCTTCGATATTGTAGGTATCTCCCTGGACAGCAAAGCGGATGCATGGGCTAAAGGCGTAAAAGACCTGGACATCACCTGGACACAATTGTCCGACCTGAAAGGATGGCAGAACGGCGGAGCCGCTCTTTATGGAGTAAATAGCATCCCTCATACCTTACTGGTAGATAAAGATGGTACAATCATCGCCAAAAACCTGCACGGCCAAGACTTGGAAGATAAAATCAAAGAAGTTTTGAAATAACATAATCGGGGCTGAACGAAATTTCTTACTTTTCGTTCAGCCCTTATTTATAACCGCTAAATCATGAAAACAAAAACACGACTCCTATGGCTCCTTATTGCCACAAGTCACTTATTCGTTTGTGCTCAAAACACGGAACCGTCCCGTTTTACCAAACAAGCAAATGAACAAGTACTCAAAACACTTCCTTTTGACAACAAACAAGATTTTGAAGATGCAACCCGGGGCTTTATCGCCATGATAGACGAACCGGCAATCACCGGCGAGAACGGGAAAGAGGTTTATGGACTTGCTGTCTGGGATTTCTTGAAACAAGAGGCTCCTGCCTCTGCAAACCCCAGCCTCTGGCGACAAGGGCAGCTGAACCGGATACACGGATTATTCGAGGTACTGCCGGGCAAAATATACCAGATACGGGGATTCGACCTTGCAAACATGACGTTCGTCCGCAGTGATAACGGCTGGATCGTCATTGATGTATTATTATCAAAAGAAACGGCCTTGGCCGGTTATAACCTGCTCAAAAAACATGTTGCCGACCTTCCCGTAAAGGCGGTTATTTATACACATCCCCACGTAGATCATTTTGCAGGTATCGACGCCATCCTGGAAAATGCTCCGAACCAACCGAACTCTATCGAAATCATCGGTCCAAAAGGGTTCTTTGAAGAAGCCGTCAGCGAGAACCTGATGGCCGGCGTTGCTATGGGACGCAGAGCGACTTATATGTATGGACGCAGCTTGCCTAAAAACGAGAAGGGTAATATCGGTACCGGCCTCGGACAAACAACAGCTGTAGGGACCAGCGGTTTAGTCCCTCCCACCCGCGAGATATCGGAAGAAGGCGAAACGCTGCGGATTGACGGTGTGGAGATCGACTTCATGTCGGTACCCGGGGCGGAGGCTCCTGTGGAAATCATGATGTATTTTCCGGAAATGAAAGCATTTTGCGTTGCCGAAGAGATCAATCACAACCTGCATAACTTATTGACCCTGCGCGGCGCCAAAGTGCGTAACGGCCAGTTATGGAGCAAATATATCGACAAGGCGATCGTGAAATGCGGCGACCAGGTGGAAGTATCTTTCTCAACCCACCATTGGCCGACATGGGGCAATAAGAAGATCGTGGGTTATTGGGAAAAGCAGCGGGATATGTACCGTTACCTGCACGACCAGACCCTTCATCTTGCCAATCAGGGATATACTCCGAGGGAAATCGCAGAGATGATAAAATTGCCGGAGGCTATCGCCAATGAATTTGCCAACCGGGGATATTACGGCACGGTGAGCCATAACGTAAAAGCCCAGTACCAAATGTATTTTGGTTGGTTCGACGGGGTTCCCGCCAATCTGAATCCATTGCCACCGACAGAAGAAGGTAAAAAATATGTGGAAGCTATCGGCGGAGAAGAAGCTGTAATGGAAAAAGCAAAGGAAGCCTATAACCAAGGTGAATATCGCTGGACTGCGACCCTGCTGAACAACCTTGTCTTCGCTAATCCGAATCATAAAGCGGCTCGTCAACTGCTGGCGGACACTTATTCACAATTAGGATATCAAGCCGAAAGCGGCCCCTGGCGCAATTTCTACCTGACAGGGGCGCAGGAACTGACAAACGGAATAGCAGGAAAAGGTAAAACAAGCTCAAATATAGCCAGAATGTCTCAGAATCTAAGCCTCGAGATGCTATTCGATATGCTGGCGATCCAAATAAACGGAGAGAAAGCGGCTGATAAGGATATAATTATCAATGTCAGCCTGACAGATACAAAAGAACAGGCGACCCTGATATTAAAAAATGGAGCCTTATCGAACCGTATCGGCATACTCCACGCAGCTCCGACGGTAAGTCTGAAAGGTGACAAGCAAACAATCTACACGAGCTTCACGCAACCGGAAAGCATAATGGCTAATATGCAAGCAAAAAAATTATCGGTCGAAGGACGCCTCGAAAGTTTAAAAGATTTGTTCACCACTTTCGAAGCCCCGGACAGCTATTTTAACATTATCGAACCCTAAATATCAAAGCTATGCCTGCTCAAATCACTTTAAAATGGAAAAAAGACTCTACTTTTGAGACAGAGTTAAATGGTCATCCCCTTATTATTGACACATCCGTGGAGAATGGGGGAAACGATGAAGGGCCACGCCCGAAAGCTCTTATGCTTGTGGCTCTGGCAGGTTGTACAGGAATGGATGTCGCCCCTCTCTTCCGGAAGATGAGGGTACGATTTGAAAGCCTGTCGATCGATGTTACAGCCGGGACGTCAGAAGGGATACCTATGATCTATACGGATTTCCATATAACCTATCATGTAACAGGGAATCCGGACGACAGTGCAAAAATGTTGAAAGCTGTCCGTATGTCGCAAGAGACATATTGCGGAGTATCGTTTATGATGAAAAAGATAGCTCCCGTAACATGGCAGATTATTCTGAACGGAATACCACTTAATACTGATTCCGCCGATAAATAACGAACCGGGGCTGTTGCACGGCTGGATTAAAAATTTTATCTTTGTGCGGTCTTATTGAAAGCGATCTTACATTAAAATTAGCATAAAGTTTTATTATCACTTTAATATAATAAATTAGCGATTATGATTTATTCACATGAAGTTCAACACATGTGTGTTGTAAAGAAGGGAGCTGACCACCAGTGTGCTCCGATTCCCGAAGAAGGAAAGTGGGTTAGAGCAACTCAGATTTCTGACATCTCTGGTTTGACTCACGGTATCGGTTGGTGTGCACCGAAACAGGGTGGATGTAAGCTGACTCTGAACGTTAAAGAAGGAATTATTCAGGAAGCACTTGTTGAAACTATCGGTTGTTCCGGTATGACTCACTCTGCTGCTATGGCTTCGGAAATCCTGCCGGGCAAAACATTGTTGGAAGCATTGAACACTGACCTGGTTTGTGATGCTATCAACACTGCAATGCGCGAATTGTTCCTGCAGATCGTTTACGGTCGTACACAGTCCGCTTTCTCTGAAGACGGTCTGCCTATCGGCGCCGGCTTGGAAGACTTAGGTAAAGGTCTGCGTAGCCAGGTAGGTACAATGTACGGAACATTGGCAAAGGGTACTCGTTACCTGGAAATGGCTGAAGGCTACTGTACTCGTATGGCTCTTGATGCTGACGACGAAGTAATCGGTTATGAATTTATCCACCTGGGCAAATTCATGGATATGGTAAAGAAGGGTATGGATGCTAACGAAGCACTGGAAAAAGCAAAAGGCTCTTACGGTCGTTTCAAAGAAGCTGTAAAATATATCGATCCTCGTAATGAATAAGAAAACACTGACACGCGTCCTCCTTGGGCTGACAGCTATCACCATTGTGGCTTCGGTTATCGCCTATTTCGTGATTAAACCGGATCGTCCCTGGATGGCATTCTATGTGCTCTGTTGCGGCGGTGTGCTTGTTTTCAATTTTCTGATATCTTTATTCCTGGTAAATAAGAATTTAAAAAAGTAAAAAATAATATGGCTTTATTTGAAAGTTATGACCGTCGTATCGAGCATATCAACGCGGTTTTAAAAGAATATGGTATCAACGGTATCGAAGATGCAAAGGCTATCTGCGACGCTAAAGGTATCGACCCTTATACAATGTGTAAGGAAACACAACCTATCTGTTTCGAAAATGCTTGCTGGGCTTACGTTGTAGGCGCTGCTATCGCAATTAAGAAAGGCTGCATGAATGCTGCCGAAGCTGCCGAAGCTATCGGTATCGGTCTGCAGGCATTCTGTATCGCCGGTTCTGTAGCCGACGATCGTAAGGTAGGTATCGGCCACGGTAACCTGGCTGCCCGTCTGCTTCGTGAAGAAACAAAATGTTTCGCATTCCTGGCTGGCCACGAATCATTCGCTGCTGCCGAAGGTGCAATCAAGATCGCTGAAATGGCAAACAAAGTTCGTAAAGAACCGTTGCGTGTCATCCTGAACGGTCTGGGCAAGGATGCTGCTAAAATCATCTCCCGTATCAACGGATTTACTTACGTTCGTACTCAGTTCGACTATATGACTGGCGACGTAAACGTAATCGAAGAAAAAGCATACTCTACCGGTCTGCGTGCAAAAGTTAAGTGCTACGGCGCTGACGATGTTCGCGAAGGTGTTGCCATCATGCGTAAAGAAGGTGTTGACGTATCTATCACAGGTAACTCAACCAACCCGACTCGCTTCCAGCACCCGGTTGCAGGTACTTACAAGAAAGAATGTATGGAAAACGGTCACCCGTATTTCTCTGTAGCATCCGGTGGTGGTACAGGCCGTACATTGCATCCGGACAACATGGCTGCCGGTCCTGCTTCTTACGGTATGACAGACACTATGGGCCGTATGCACGGTGACGCTCAGTTCGCTGGTTCTTCATCCGTTCCTGCTCACGTAGAAATGATGGGATTCCTCGGAATGGGTAACAACCCGATGGTAGGTGCTACTGTTGCAGTAGCCGTTGCTATCGAGGAAGCTATGAAGAAGTAATTCAGACTTCATATAAATAAAGCTCCTGTAATCTTGATGGTTACAGGAGCTTTTCTTTTTATTCCAACTCAACTTATTATACCTGTAAACTATAATATTCCCAAATTATCACTACATTTGCCAATCAAGATATATAATGGAATATGAACAGTACCTATATTAATGAGTTTCACAAGGAATGGATAGAGAGCACTCGACAGTCAATCGAATCTTGGAAGAAGCAGCCCATCTCTGTAGAAGATGTAAGGAGGCAGCAGGAGATGTTAGATCAGCAGAGGGCTATAAGAGAAGGCAAGTTGAAAAGTTAAAACAGTTTGCTACTTCTTATAATTTGTGGTTAGACTTTCCCGACTCTACCATTACATATATGGCTAAAGGTGGAGAAAATGAAGTTTTCTTCAATGGAACAACCTCAGTTATCAAACTCAATAACTTTGACTATGCAGGAGATGATCTAAACAACTTCTTTATAAGAATTGAAGCCCACAACCTGTTTTTCAGCAATATACCCTATAATATGATAGGTTTCACTTATAACAGTCAACAGGAATTCTGTGCCGTACTGGTCCAACCCTATGTTAGGGCAAAACGGGAAGCCACGGAAGATGAAATTGCGACTTATATGGAAGCATTAGGTTTCATTATGGATTATGCTGATGAGTTCCACAATGACAAGTACGAGATATTTGATGCAGTCCCCAATAATGTGCTATATGGAATAGATAGTAAGCTATACTTCATTGATACCCAAATCAGGCTAAGAACGAATAATCAATAAATCCGATAGATAATATATAAATCATCAGAACAAAACAAAGCTAAGATTGTTATTTAATAAACAAACATCAAATAAAAAGTTCTTCACATACATCATAAAACTGGCAAAGACAATAAACAATGACATCTAAAACAGGTAAACACTTGACAAGCTTCATCTTGTTCCCGATGATGTTCTTCTTGCTACTCTCCTGTCCAACAAAGAGAGAGTTCAAGCAGATGTTGTATATACCTGTTCGGACAGCCAATGTCGAAAATTGTAACAATGCACAAAATACCTGTATCTTTGAGCTTTCTTCTTCCGGAAAGGAGCAGGATAAGCCTCAATATACATATCTATCCGATTTCTTCTCAACAAGCACACATATTTATCCACCGATCCGGACAACCCTGTCTGAACAAGTAAGACGAAATACAGATGTATTCATACAGACTTCACTGTTCATCTGTTATCGTAAACTAATTATTTAAGATTGCGTCACAATTGAGTATCCTCTACAAACAAAAGACTTAAACAAATTAGTTCACTTACAAATACATTTAGAATATGATAAATCAGAATAAACAGGAGATGTCCTATACATACTCCATGATCGGCTTATTTACCCTTTCATTACGGTTAGTGGTCGGATGGACCTATTTTTCAGCTTTCTGGAGACGCCTTATTTTAGAGAATAAACTGATACCGGATATGCCCGGCTATATAGGAGAAAAGTTCAATCACTTCCTGCCCAATGCCCTTGGCATTAAACCGATGATCGAATATCTGGTTACAAACCCGGATGTCCTTTGGTGGGCAATGGTTATATTTACAATTATAGAAGGGATCGTCGGACTATTCATCATGCTGGGATTGTTCACCCGACTAATGAGTATCGGGGTATTCAGTCTGGCTACCGGTATTCTGTTAGGTTCGGGATGGCTGGGTACTACCTGTCTCGATGAATGGCAGATCGGGATATTAGGGGCTGTTGCCGGATTCACGGTCTTCTTATCGGGAGGAGGCAAATACTCTCTTGATTACCTGTTGATACCCAAAATACAGGGGTTACGTAAGCTGCCGTGGATCGTATGGTTGACCTCCGGAGCGTTACCGTTGAGAACCGGCACAATCAATAAAATAGCCGGAATCGGCGCTTTTGCACTGTTATTCCTGTCGCTTGCCACCAACCAGGTCTTTCACAATGGGGTCTGGGGAAAACTGCATAACAAATCGGTCAAGCCAAAGATTGAAATATCGGATGTAAGTATCGATCACGGCAAACTATCCTTTACGGTCTATCGCGTAGAAGGGGCAGATGTATATGGTTCTTTCCTGATCGGCATCACGTTGAAAGACAAAGAAGGGAATGTGGTCCTGGACAAGGATGCGGAAGCACTGTCCAAGTTCCCGGCGTCAGACATCGAAAACAAGTATATAGCCAAAGTCGCACCGGGCAAGCATAGCTTGGTAATACCGCTCGGCAGCAAAGCAGGCTTAACGATCAGCGACCGTTCCATAGCCAATCTGCCGAAAGGGACATATACCCTGCTCCTTACCGACATTAGCGGGATTACCTGGAAAGAAGAGTTTACACATGAAGAATAGATATACCAATCCCCACAAAAAAGGAGTGTGTCAAAAGTCCTATTTATAGCGTCTGTGTCCTGGCGGGCTTGACCCGCCATCTCATCCTGATCACTGTAGATCAGTTTAGTATAAGGTTGCGGGGCAAGCCCGCAATGACACGCTAAAACGTTAGAACTTACTTTTGACACATTCCCTTTTTTCCAAGCACTAACCCTGCTTTATCCAATCATAAAGCTTTAGGGTAGCAACGACCTGAGATATTCCGGAAATTCGGCAGTCGTCCAGTTTCCTTCATATTTCCGGCCATTCACAAAGAAAGTGGGTGTACTATCCACTCCGTTCTTCTCGCCTGAAGTATAGTCGTCCTGTACTTTACGGGCATAAGATTCCAGGCTGAAATCATGTTTGAACTTCTCTACATCCATATCGATGATACGGGCATACTCGATCAAATGGGCATCATCCAACTCACGCTGGTTCTCAAGCAAGATATCATGCATTTCCCAGAACTTCCCCTGACCCGAAGCAGCTTCTGCAGCAATAGCTGCATGCAGGGCATACTGGTGTACTTCCTCCAACGGAAAGTTACGGAAAACAAAGCGGATATTATCTCCCTGCTCTTTCAGGATATCCTGCATGATGTAAAACGCCTTTTTGCAATACGGACACTGATAGTCGGCGTACTCCACTATCTCTATCGGAGCCTCGGCAGGACCCAGGATATGATCCTTTTCTGTAACATGTAAACTCATATCGATAACTATTTTATTGATTATGAATTAAGAACACCTCTATCCGGTTGTTTGTTGCAAATATTATGCAATCAATCCGGATTGTTTGCATAGTTTTTATTTACCTTCGCAGGTATGAAAAGAGGATATGCAGATTTGCCGCTTCATTACGGGACAGTACCTCCCTGGCTTGCCCAGCGCATGTGCCTGTTGGGAGGCGCCATCGTCGAAGCGATTGTGATCGAATATGGACGCGCGGCTTTACTGCAACGGCTGAGCGATCCGTTCTGGTTCCAGTCACTGGGATGTGTACTGGGGATGGACTGGCATTCGTCCGGCATTACGACATCAGTAATGAACGCCCTGAAGAAAGCGATCAATAAGCGGTCGGAAGAGTTGGGCGTATATGTATGCGGCGGACGCGGAAAGGCATCCCTCCAGACACCGGCAGAGCTTTTGGCCATAGCAGGCAGGACCGGACTGAACGGAGACGAGCTGGTAAAACACAGCAAACTGTCTGCGAAAGTGGACAACACAGCCGTGCAAGACGGCTTTCAGCTATATCTCCACTCTTTTGTCGTTACCAAAGAAGGGGAATGGGCGGTTGTCCAACAAGGCATGAACCCCAACGAACGGATGGCCCGCCGCTACCACTGGCTATCCTCCTCCCTCCGTTCCTTTATGGAAGAGCCCCATACATCTGTCTGCGGCCGCAACCAGGGACTGATCCTGAACCTCACCGATAAACTCGCCACTCCGACAAAAGAGGGTATCCTCGAACTGACCAAAGAGACACCCGACAAGCTTATGCATGAAGTATCCCTCATCCTGCCCCGCCACCACGAGGTAAAAGCTGAAGATGTCAACCTGAAACGTTTAGGCGCCGCCTTAATCCTGGCACACGAGACGAATGTTTCCGATATGGAGTCGCTCCTACTGCTTGAAGGGGTCGGCCCCCGGACATTGCAATCGTTGACATTGGTCAGCGAAGTGATACACGGAACCCCCTCGCGATTCTCCGATCCGGCCCGTTTCTCTTTTGCACACGGCGGGAAAGACGGACATCCTTTTCCTGTCCCGACAAGCGTATATGACGAGACGATCGAAGTATTCGACAAAGCGATCCGGCAAGCAAAGTTAGGAGACAAGGATAAATCCGAAGCCCTGAAGAATCTCTCCGTTATCTCACAAGAGATGGAGAAAGGCTATACACCCAACAATTACTTTGATAGACTGGTGGAACACGAACGAAACACCTCCTACAAATATGGCGGGAAAACAGTATATGGAGATGCTAAAAAGCCCAAAGGCAAAGGTGGGACGCAACTTAGCCTTTGGGACGAATAATGGTTATTTCCTAACTAACGTGTACTTATACCCCGTTTCCGAACAATCTTGCAGAAACAGCGTATCTCCCTTGATGGAGAGCGGGAAAGCCGGATTGGTTTCATAGAATACATCCATCAGGTAGGCCTCGTAGCCTAAACCTGTATCCGCTTTACGCCAGTTCAGGGCACCCGGTTCCGCCTTACCGTCTTCAGTCCAGACGTACCGGTCACCATCGAAAGTGATGAACGTATTCTCGTACTCGCAAAACTCACGGGCATTCTTGCCGCTTACCAGTTCCCACTTCCCGTTGACCAACTGCTTGATCTCCGGCAGGTCTTTTTCGATCAGCGAAAGGTTAGCCTTCGTTGTCTCTTTCTTCTTATTGTCCTGGCAGGCCGTACCCAGAGGAAGGATACAGACAAGCAGTAGCAGCCATACTTTCATCAGATTCTTCATATCTCTTGTTTATTTACAGTGTTCCTTAATCAATTTGTCGGCAAGCGGGTCACCCAGCTCTTTCGCCTTATTGAACGCCTCGCAAGCCTCAGCCTTTTTCTCCAGGCGGACATAGCAGACGCCACGCAAACGGTAGCAAGCCCCGAAATCGGGTGCAATGGCAATCGCCTTCTCTATGCTCTTCAGGGCATCTTCATACTTCTGCAAACGCACATAAACGGAAGCTTCTTCAGCATAGTAGTCCGGTGTCTGCGGGCTTGCCGAAATAGCCTCCTGGATGTCCTTCAACGCTCCTTCCAGATCACCGGCACGGAACTTCGCCTGTTCACGCAGGAAGTAGAAATTAGGCAACACTTTCCCGCCGGCCAGCACATAATAAAGGTCATAGTCGGCAATCGCCTCGGCATACTGTGCCAGACGGAGGCGCCAGTCGATCCGTTCCAGGACGTAGGCAGCCGCTTCGTTATTCATATTCGCTCCGCATTTCTCGACAGCCTTGTCCAACAGGTCGATCACATCCCCGATATTGAACCCGGTGATCCGTTCTTTTGCTTTCGCCGCCATATAATAGGATGAGGCGGAAGCAATATCGCTGTTATTAACGATCATATATTCATCGAATGCCTGTTGGAACTCACCTTTATTGAAATAGATATCCGCTTTCAACTGATGGTAAGCAGGCAGGTCATCCTCTGCAATCGCCTTGTCCAACGCCTCCATAGCCGCATCGATCGACCAGGCAGGATCGGTCAAAGTCGTATCAGCCGAAGCCACACCATAAATCAGTTTGGCACGGTTATACCAACTATCCGCCTTCTTGTCGCTATACTTGGAGGCCGTCTTTATATCTTCCAATGCTTTCTCCAGATAGGAGACCTCTTCAGCCGGCGAACTTGCCAGATCGGCACGGTTGTAAGCATAGAGGTCGGCACGGTTCAAGTAGCCTTCCTGTGCGTTCGGGAAAGTGGCGATGAAGTCATTGATTGTCTCCAGACGCGTCTTCGCATCCTGTGTCCCGGCAAGTAAATAAAGGGCAACGGATGCTTGGTCCACCTCTTTCGGCCATCCTTTCCGGATGCCGATACTGCGGTAAACAGAGCCTAAATAGTCGGCAGACCCGATCGACAGGCTGCCCGCATAACCGGCGGAAAGACCGTAGCACACATCTTTCTTCCCCCCCGCATCGGCCTGTGCCAACGCAAAAACCTCGCCTTCGGGTGTCAGTAACGGAGCGTTCAGTTCGTTCTCATCCAATGCGATCGCCATCTTATAATATTTATAAGGATCTTTCAATTTACTCACTTCGGTAATTGCTCCCGACTTAAAAGACGCCGTTTTTCCGGTAGAAAAGGGCAAAAGGTAAGCATTCGTACCGTTCGCAACCGGTTCGGCAGCGATCACGAGAAAAGCGGCTTTCTTGGGGACCTCTACCTGGAACTTTATAACATCGTAGAGTTCATCCGCCCCCTGTATATTCTTAACCGGGTATGTCTTTCCTTCCGTATCGGTAACGGTCGCCTTCTCGGCCCCTTTGAAGATATCGTATGAAGAAACAGCATCGCCGGCCTCGGAGACGAAAAATCCCGTACCCGTAGCCAGTTTGTTACCATCCTTTCCATAAGTTGTAATCGTAAAGACGGCCTTTTTAGCCTTGTCCATCCATTTAGGGGCGTTTTTCTGAGCTGCTGCCGACAGGCAGAGGCAGCTAATAAAGATCAATTGCAGTATTCGTTTCATTTCTTTTCATGTTATCAGATACGGACGCAAATGTAAGGATTTATCTCTAATTGTTATCCTTTTTCCCTTATCTTTGTCCAAACGTTTTACCTTTCAAACCTGTTATTTATGAAACATCTATTATTTATTCTTATGAGCAGTCTGTTTGCATACACCTCCCTTTCGGCAGGTAACTTTACAGTTGATAAGTTGAAAACGCGCGACGGCGACGAGCTGGCCATCACATTCATCAAACATGCAAGCCTGATGATCGAATACGGCGGCCATGTCATACAGGTCGATCCCATCTCCGAATATGCCGACTATGCCACCTTCCCGAAAGCAGACATCATCCTGATCACTCACGAACATGGCGACCACTTGGACAAGAAAGCCATTGCTGCGTCCGAAAAGGCCGGCACACTCATCATCGCGAACGAAAACAGCCGGGAAATCATCGGCAAGGGCACCGTCATGAAGAACGGAGACAAGCTCAAACCGACAGACTATCTGACGATCGAAGCCGTCCCCGCCTACAACACGACTTCCGGAAGAGAGAAATTCCATCCCCGCCACCGTGACAACGGCTACATCCTGACATTAGGCGGCACGCGTATCTATATAGCCGGCGACACGGAAGACATCCCGGAACTGAAGAATCTCAAAGACATAGACATCGCCTTCCTCCCGGTCAACCAGCCCTATACGATGACCGTTCCCCAAGCTGCCAACGCCGCAAGGATGTTCTCGCCTAAAATCCTGTACCCCTACCATTACGGGGACACAAAGATCAGCGAACTCAAAGAGGCTCTGCAAGGTAGCGGCGTGGAGGTAAGGATTCGGGAGATGCAATGACACAGGCGAACGCAAATCCGCTATTGCTCTTTTAAAAAGTAAACACAATTCCTTATTTAACTTAATCTTGTCCTTCGGGAGCTACTCCGGATAGGGGTAAAAACGGCATTTCGGTCTTTAGGTTAAACGCAGGTCATGAACATGAATGCGGCTAATCTAAAACAAGGATTGATATGTTGATGAAAAATGTGATGTTGATTCTTTTCCTGGCAAACGCAAACACTCTCTTAGCCCAGGAAAACGACACGGTCAAGGTGGAGAAGCCCGCCAGAGTACCGGTAGTCTCTTATTCTTCCCCTAAAGAATACACCATAGCCGGGATCGAGGTGACAGGGTGCAAGGATTATGATGATTTTGTATTGATCGGCTTTTCCGGGCTTTCGGTAGGTGACGTGATTTCCGTTCCCGGAAGCCAGATAACAGATGCCGTCAAACGCTATTGGAAGCATGGCCTGTTTTCCGACGTGAAAATATCGGCATCCAGGATCGAGGATGACAAGATATGGCTCGAGATCCATCTCGAGCAGCGGCCCCGCGTCTCGCAGGTCAACTACAACGGCATTAAGAAATCGGAAAGAGAAGACCTGGAAAGCAGGCTGCAACTGAAGAAAGGACACCAGATCACGCCCAACCTGGCAGACCGGGCAAAGCTCGTCATACAAAAGTACTTCGAGGGAAAAGGATTCAAGAACGTAGATGTGGAGATCAACCAAACGGATGACCTGTCGCACGAAGGACAAGTTATCGTAGATGTAAACATCGATAAAAACGAAAAAGTAAAGATCCGCAAGATATCTTTCCGGGGTAATGAAGCCTTGACCGACTCCGAGCTGAAAAAGGCGATGAAAAAAACGAACGAGAAGTTTAACCTGTCACGGGACTTCAAAAGCAGCCTTCTTGAGATATTCTCCACAAAGAAATTTACAGCAGAGGAGTATGAGAAAGACAAAAAGAACATAATCTCGAAATATAATGAAATGGGTTACCGCGATGCAGTGCTGACAGCCGACACCATACGGAACGTCAATGATAAGACCGTCGACATCGACATCCGGATAGAGGAGGGTCGGAAATACTATCTGAAAGGGATTACGTTTGTCGGTAATACGCACTACTCGACCGATTTCCTTACCGGAGTGCTGAATATGAAAGCAGGGGAAGTCTACAATCAAAAGAAGCTGAACGAACGGCTTATCAGTGACGACGACGCCCTGTCAAACGTCTACTACAACAACGGTTACCTGTTCTTTAGTGCCGACCCCATAGAAACGGATGTCAGCAATGACTCCATCGCGTTGGAGATCCGCATACAGGAAGGCCCGCAGGCTGTCATCAACCGGATCATCATCAATGGGAACGAGCGTCTTTATGAAGATGTGGTACGCCGTGAGCTGTACACCAAACCGGGGATGATGTTCAGCCGTGAAGACCTGATGCGTTCCGTACGCGAACTGGCCCAATCGGGGCATTTCGACCCGGAACGGTTGGTTCCGCAACCGCTGCCCAATGCTGAAAACGGGACGGTCGACATCAAATACGACCTTGTGTCAAAAGCCAATGACCAAATAGAATTCTCCGCCGGTTGGGGACAAACGGGACTGATCGGCAAACTAAGCCTGAAGTTCACCAATTTCTCGATGAAGAACCTCCTCAATCCCAATTCATACAAAGGCATCATCCCGCAAGGTGAAGGGCAGACGCTGACGTTGAGCGGTGAGACGAACGGGCGTTATTACCAAGCTACAGCATTGCCTTCATGGACCCCTGGTTTGGGAAAAAGCGCCCGAACGCTCTTTCCCTGAACGCATACTTTTCCCGGCAGACCGGCATCAGCCAACGTTATTACGACCGCAACTACTATCAAAACAGTTTCGAACAGAGTTTCGACCCGGACCAGTCTTTTATGTCACTTGGGGGCTCCGTCGGATATGGCAAGCGGCTGAACTGGCCGGATAATTACTTTCAATTCTCGGCGACACTGAACTACCAGATGTATATAATGAAGAACTGGAACTCTTTCCTTGCTAAGAATGGCAACAGCCATAACATCAACCTCGAACTCCGGCTGCAACGTAATTCGATAGACAACCCTCTCTATACCCGGCGGGGATCACAGCTGGATCTGTCCGTAGCCCTGACACCGCCCTATTCGTTGTTCGACGGAAAAGATTATGCCGCTATGGACGACCAAGACTCCCGAAAATTCAAGTTCGTCGAATATCACAAGTGGAAGTTTAAAGCTAAGTTCTTTTCACCGCTTGCCCCGTCTTCCGTGAAGCGGACTCCGGTCTTGATGACACGCGTCGAATATGGCTTTGTCGGCTCTTACAACAAACATAAGAAATCACCTTTCGAGACCTACTATGTCGGGGGTGACGGGATGAGCGGTTATTCCGGTGCCTACGGGACTGAAACGATTGCTTTGAGAGGTTACGAAAACGGTTCTATTGCAGGTAGCGACGGTCCTGAGACATTCGGCTATGCTTATTCAAAGCTTGCGATGGAACTGCGTTATCCATTCTTACTGGAACCTTCATCGACGATATACGGGCTGGTGTTTCTGGAAGCGGGTAATGCCTGGAAGGATATGAAGTCATTCAATCCGTTCGACCTGAAACGATCGGCCGGAGTGGGTGTCCGTATCTTCCTTCCAATGATCGGCCTGATGGGACTGGATTGGGGATATGGCTTCGATGTTCCCAACTATGGAGGCAAGGGCAAACGCAACGGCAGTAAACTCAGTTTCGTATTAGGACAGGAGTTTTAATTCCTGCCCCTACGAAGCCTGCTATTTTGATTCAAATATTCTTGAAACTATAAACAAGCGTGAAGGTCCTGACTTGTCAAGATCGGCTGTAAAATGGTATTGCAGTACTTCATGGGGTTACGGTGCCGTAAAGGAAGGAACAACCCGGCAGATAGAATGAACGATACGGAATGTGTACCTCCTCCATACCTACCCGCTATTCATGTCACAGCTGTGAAACAAAAGAAATCCAATTGTAACATAGAAGGAGGACAGTTGTGACATACAAAGAATACAACCGTAACATGCAATAGAGGACCGAGGTTTATCCGTTATTGATTCAAATATTCATACATGAACTAAAAATTGCGTCCAGTATCCCACCACAAACGACTGCCGGCATGGTCCGGTTTGCCGAAGGCTTCGACAAGTCTCTCGTAGAGAGGGGCGTCGGTATCGACGATATCGGCGGGGAAGTTCAGGCGGCGAATCATCGTTTCAGTGTCGATGCAACCGTCTTTGCTGTTGTTGATACGCACCGGGAAGAGGCGAGGGTAGCCCGTACGCCGCTGTTCGGCCCAGGCTTCGCCACCTTCCGGGAAGAGGGCGATCCATTTCTGGGTGATTATCTTTTCGAGTTTCACTTCATGGGATGCCTCTTCTTCCCACTTGGGGGTGACAAGACAACGGGCTGCAATATCGTTCGCAGGATCGAAAGCGTCCCGATAGTCGGCCCCCACCCTTTCGGATTGCAGGTAGTCATCCGATCCATCAGCCCCCCACTGGCGGAAAGAGGTGACAACGCCTTCGCGGTAACAAGTGCCGGGGTCTTCCGCAGTCCACCCCCGGAGGGCGGCTTCGGCACGCAGGAACCAGATTTCAGCAGCGGTCATAAGAATCGGAGCGGTCGACTGGTTCACGTACAGGCAGGAATGGGAAGCGTAGAGAAAATGGGAAAAGCAGGTACCTTGACGAATCCCCTTGTAGCGGTTCTTCAAAGCTACGACCGCCTCATCGCCCGGACGTTCCACATCTTCCGCACAGGGCTCGAAAAAGAGCTCCATGCGGGGATCTTCATAACCGGTGAGGATCGACTCCATAGAGGCGTTCATGAAAGCTTCGCCCCATACCCGGTTGATCTCGCCTAATGGGTTCTGATAGCCGTTACGGGTCGAGACGCGTACGCATTCGGAAGGCTGTTCGAAAACACCCGCTTTATCGAAGGCTGATTTGAGAAACTCCGCCTTAGCCCGCGCAGGGTCAACCATTGCGATACGGACAGCCAGACGCATCCGGAGTGAGTTGGCAAAGCGGAGCCACGAGATGGGACGGCCGTCCAGCAGGATGTCAAACTTCGAGATATCCGGACCTTTCGCTCTCGACTCGGCATATTCATGGAGTATGCCGGCCGCTTCATCCAAGTCGCGAAAGAAAGCGTCGTAGGCTTCTTGCTGCGTATCGGGACGGTAATTGCCCTCGGTGTTTGCAAAGTTCGTATAGACGATAGGGCCGTAGATATCCGAGATGCGGTGCATCACTTCCACCTTCAATACCTTGGTCACGGCATAGACCGAGGGGTAAGCCACACGCGTGGAATCTTCCAGTTTCTTGATCTGGGGCAGGACATAAGCGTAGGTATAGCCCCAGTCGGTGCCATTCCAGCCGTCCTGAAGGTTATAATCAGAGTTATGGCTACCGCCATTCAGGGGTTTGTAATCATGCATATAGCCGCTGAACATATCGGCGTTCAGGTTCTGCATCAACTGGAAAGGCCAGTTCTTGCCTTTGCCGAAGTCGTAGTTGAAGTAGATACCTTGCTGGATGATGTCGAGCGGGATGCCGAGGTTATTGAAGTCGATCTTCATATCTTCGTCAGTGATGCCGGTCTGATCCGTATTGAAATCTTTGAAGTCGCCGGTGCACGAGACGAGCAAGGCGGATAGTGCCAACAGGGTGGCTACGAGTGTTATAGATAGCGTTCTCATAGGTCAATCGTTAGAATTCACATTTGATATTAAATCCGAAGCTGCGGGTGGTCGGCAGTCCATAGACCTCGATACCCTGGTTGTCGTTTCCGGTGGAAAGGATTAAATCGGGATCGAAGGGCGCATCCTTATAAATAAAGAAGAGATTACGCGCGACAAACGAGAGGTGTACCTGGCTGAAGGCACGGCTTGCAGCCATCCATTTCTCCGGCAAGCGGTAACCGAGGGAGAGCTCGCGCAAACGGATATTGGTAGCGTTATACATATAATATTCCGTCACACCGGCACGCCCGGCTACGACATTCTTATAAAAGCCTTCGACATTCTCGATCTTATGCCCTTCGAGCATCACGTAACCGGCATCACGGGCGGCTGCCGTCTCTTTCGTCACACCGAAGAGGTCCATATCCGCCTGTGTCTGCGAGAGGATATCGCCTCCGATACGGCTGTCGATCAGGAAAGAGAGGGTGATGTCACGATAGCTGACCGTATTGCTCCAACTGAGGTTGAGTTTCGGATTGCAGTTGCCGACTTTGATGAGGTTACCTTCGCCCTCGACTTGCGGCAGGCCCTTCTTCTCCCCTTCCGTCTCGTAGAGGATTTGTCCGTCCGCATCCCGGCGGAAGGCTTTACCGTAGATATCACCGAAAGCACCTCCCTCTTTCAGCTTCATAGCATAGCTGGATGAGAAGCCGCTGGGACCGTAGACAAAGACCGGCAACTCTTCGTGCAGCTTCATCACCCGGTTCTTGTTGGCTGAAAGGTTCAGTTCGCTCTTCCACGTAATATCTTGCCGCATGACGGGTACGCCTCCGAGAGTAACTTCCCACCCCCTGTTACGGATATCTCCGGCATTGACATAGCGATAGGCATACTTGTCGCCGGAACGGGCGGGGAGCTTGAAGAACTGGTTGCGTGTATTGGTCTGATACCAAGTCGCACTCAAATTCAGGCGGTTGTCGAAGAGACGCCATTCGGTACCCAACTCGACAGAGGTCGTCATCTCCGGCTTCATATCTTCAAAAGGGGCGGCATCGGCATATTCGATCTCGCCTCCCGCACCGACATGCGACACGGGATTGGTGACATAAAGCGGTATATCGTTACCGACCTTGCTCCACACGGCACGTAGTTTGGAAAAGGAAACCCATTCGGGTAGCGACAGTGTCTTGTCCATGATCCAGGCCGCCCCTATCGAGGGATAAAAGAAACCGGAACCTTCGTGCGGCGTATAGGCCAATGTACTCGCCCAGTCGTTGCGGGCGGTCAGGTCGAGGATCAAGGTTTCCTTATAACCAACCTGCGCAGTGGCAAAGAGTGACTGCATCTGACGGCGGGCGTCGATCTGCTGGTTGATGTAAGCCGAGCCGTTCATATTGATGTTAGCGATATTAAAAACGTTCGCATACTTAAGCGAGGCAGTCTTGGAATCGTAGCGAAGGGAGTTAACCGTCTTGTCGTTGATACTGGCGCCGATGGCTCCCTGGAAGGAAAAGTCACTGAACTTCTTCTCGAACAGGGCCATTACGTCACCATAGAACATCGTCTCCTGATAGTCCATCTCAATATAACGCCCGTTCACTCCGGCAAGGGCGGGGGCGGTAGAAGCATAAAACTTCTGGCGGATCTTGTCCGAGACATTATCAGCACTTCCACGGGCTTGCAGGCGGAACCAGTCCGTTACCTTCAGTTCAGCGGTCAGCGAAGCCATCGTCCGGTTACGAAGGTCCTTGCTCTGGATGCGGTTGACGACCCAATAGGGATTCTGCTCGAAGTCCTCTGTTCCCGAATGCCAGTTCTGGACGTACAAATTACGCGTCTCGTCCCACACTTCGAAATGGTCACGAAACTCGGAGATGTCTTTGCCCCGCGGAAAACGGTAAAGGCCGACCAGCGCGTTCATATAGAAGCCACCGCTCGGGTTACGGTCGTTGATAACCTGACGGAAGAGGTTGACGTTCGCATCCAGCTTCAGGCGGTCGCCGAATAGTTTGGCAGTCTCCCGGAAATTTATATTATGTTTCCTCAACCGGTTATTCTCCATGATACCCTTACTGGTCGTATTGGCATAAGAGAAATAAGTTTGATAGCGTTCGTTACCGGTACTGACGGAGAAGGCAGTCATGGAGTTGAGACCGGTACGGAAGAAATCGCCGGTATTATCATAAGCCGGCATAGCCTGTTTCGCGCCCCAGCTCTCCACGCCGTTGCTCTCGCCGTACGTGTTCTGGAATTCGGGTAGACAAAAGGCCTTGTCGAAGATGAGGCTGGTGGAGAAAGTGATCTTCCTGACGTCTGTCCGGCCTTTCTTTGTGGTAATGAGGATAACACCATTCGCCGCCTGGCTCCCATATAAAGCAGCGGCAGGAGAGCCTTTCAGAATACTGATACTTTCCACGTCTTCCGGATTGAGGTTGGAAATACCGTCGCCCCCGTCGCGGTTGCCGGCATCAGCCGTACCGCCGATAGCGGTAAAGGCTTGCTCATTGGAGGTGTTCAAGACCGGTACGCCGTCTATCACATACAACGGTTGGTTGTTTCCGGCTACGGAACGGACACCGCGCATCAGCACTTTGGCTGAACTGCCCAGGCCCGAAGAGGTCTTGTTCACCTGCATACCGGCAACCTTGCCTGCCAGCGAAGTAATCATGTTCGGGGCTTTCACACGCGTCAGCTCCTCGCCGTCCACCTGTTTGACAGAATAGGTCAAGGCGGATTCTTTCCGCTTGAGACCCAAAGCGGTCACGACAACTCCATCAAGCTGAAGGGCGTCTTCCGACATCTTGATATACAGGTATTGCTGCCCCCGGACAAGGATTGCCTGGGACTCATATCCGATAAAAGAAATTGTTACTATCGAATTGTCCGTAACAAAGAACGTGAAGTCTCCGTTTACATCAGCGATAACACCGTTAGTGGTACCGTTTTCCACGATATTGGCGCCCGATAACGGTTTCCCGCTTTCATCCACAACTTTCCCGGAGACCTTGACCTTAGACACCTGAGCTTGTGAAATATGTAGCTCCTTACCAATCGCTTCATTACCCCCATAAGCATATACTGATCCACACAACAGAAACAACAGGAAAATACTCCCTGACAAATATCTCATTTCGCCTATCCTTTCGTTAAACCTACGGCAAAGATATATAAAAAAAGTCATAGTTACGACTTAGTAAAATCATAACTATGACTGGACAGGCTTACGGCAATAAGACTGATATACAGATAGAAAGCTTAGAAACTATACTGTACGGCGAGATTCATCCGATTGGCGTGGCGTTTGTCGCTGTTGAAGTCGGTTCGCCAGCCGCGAAGATATTCAGCTCCCACCTGTAAATCGGAAGTAATATTCCAAAAAAGTGTTGCATTCAGATATTGTCCGTAACGGTACTGGCCGGACGGGGTGGCAGGGTAACCGTCATGGCTATACAGGCGGGATTGCCCGTAGGTACTGGTAAGAAACACCTTCGGACAGATGTTATATTGCAGGCCGGCAAACCAGCCCATCATCGGAAGGACCTGCATCCGGCCTTCCTTCTCCGGGTTCGGAACGACATCGACATCCAACATACTCATATCGTTCAAGAACTGCCCGATACCTTTCCCATAAACACCCTGGCCATATACCTGGAGGCATTTCGTTACGTTGACCGTGGCAGAAGCCAATACTCCCCAGCCGGTTTCGGACTCCGCTTTGTGGGCTGTCAGATTATCGTATGTCATGCTGCGGATAATACCTGCTGCGCGGATGTGGCTCTTGGGGTTCCAGCTATATTGCAGGTAGACGGGGAAGTTGGGCATCCGCTGTTTGGTGATGCTGACATGGTCGTTCGTCAAGCCGTCCACAACCGGCATTTCCACACCGATACCGGCTTTCAGCCCCTTGGCAAGCGCATGTTCATAGCGAATCTGGGTAGCATGATAGATAGACAGCCCGTTCGGACCGGCAAAGTCGATCGTTGCAGGCACATTGCCCAAGTCCATGAACGAACCGTAATCGTAACCGACCGTGAAACCGCGAGCCGACATATAAGCATTCCGAAGCTCGAAGGTCTTGCCGCCTCCCCCACGGAAGTTACCGGCTGTGTAGACGACAAAGTCGCCCAGCAGGTCCGTATGCCCGACCAGCTTCAGGAAGATCGTACTGGTCGTCGCGTCCATCTGAAACTGGTTCCGTACGTAAGACTGCCCTTTGCCGGGGATCAGGGCCGGATAGAAATCTATATTATCGGAGATACCGCCAAAGTCGTATTCGGCTGCCAATTTCACATATCCGCCGATACCGAGTGCAAACCTGCCTTTCCGGTCCGTCAGCAGGAAACGGGGGGCTTTCGGTTCGTGGAAGCGAGGGCTCTGTGTTTCATTCATGATCCGGATAATCTCGTCGCCCGCCTTGTCAATGGAGACAAACATGACGGTGTTTGGCTCATTATCCTCAACCACAACTTTCTGGGCCTGGGAATGGGCAGAAACCAGTCCCATTCCGAGCAGTAGAACTGCGCTTTTCAACAATGTTTTCATAAATGTGCTTTTTGTTTAGATGAATTTCAGATTTGAACAGATACCAGCGTAAAAGGTTGTGTTAAATGATTGCTTTAACGAGTAAATATCACTATTTTTGTTGCCGTAATAAAAAAATAAGAAGAAGATGAAGAAGCTGTTTGCTATGTGTTTAGTCGCCTTTTCGGCTCTCATATCCGTTCATTTGCAAGCGCAAGAGGTTGAAACGCTGGTTCAGATCGATACCGACATGGGAAAGATTAAAGTAAAACTCTTTAATGACACACCCCAGCATCGTGATAATTTTATCAAAAACGTGAAGGAACACCGCTACGACGGACTGTTGTTTCACCGTGTCATCAAACAATTTATGATACAGGCCGGCGACATTAATTCAAAAGACGCCCCGATGGAACAACATTTAGGAGACGGCGACCTGGATTACACCATCCCGGCAGAGATTGTCTTCCCAAAGTATTTCCATAAACGCGGTATGCTGTGCGCGGCCCGCACCGGTGACGACGAAAATCCCGAACGCGCCTCATCGGCAACCCAGTTCTATATCGTGACCGGTAAGTTCTTCACGGAAATGGAACTGGATAAAATGGAACAAGAACAAGGCATCACCTTCACGCCCGAACAACGGCAAGCCTATATGCTGGAAGGCGGCACGCCGCATCTGGACGGAAAATACACAGTTTTCGGCGAAGTCATAAAAGGGATGAAAGCGGTAGACAAGATACAGTTCATCGAAACAAATGGAGAAGACCGCCCTGTCAAGAACATCAAAATCAAATCAATGACGATTGTCAATAAATAAACAACAAAACATGGAAACAACAGAAACATTGGTGGTCATGGATACCACATTAGGAGAAATAAAAATCAAATTATATAACGACACGCCGCAACATCGCGACAACTTTATCAAGCTGGCAAAAGCCGGACAGTACGACGGGCTGCTGTTTCACCGTGTCATCAAAGACTTCATGGTGCAGGGTGGCGACGTCACTTCCAAAGACGCCCCGATGAACAAGCAGTTGGGTGCCGGCGACCTGGGATATACCGTACCTGCCGAATTTATCTATCCGAAGTATTTCCACAAAAAGGGAGCGATCTGTGCTGCCCGTACCGGAGACGAAGTTAATCCGGAGAAAGCGTCGTCCGCTTCCCAGTTCTATATCGTGACGGGCAAGAAATATTCGGAAGCCGAACTCGGCCAAATGGAAAAACAGTTGGAAGGACGCCTGAAACAGGCAATCTTCAACCGTCTGCAAACGGAGTACAAGCCCCAGATTATGGAGCTGTACCGCAGCGGCAATAAGGAAGAGTTGGCAATCCTGCGCGACACCCTGATCGGAAAGACCGAACTGGAAGACGAAAAGCGGAAAGACGAAACCAAAATGCCGGCGGAACTGCGCGAAACATACAAAACGATTGGCGGTGTCCCCTTCCTCGATAACCAATATACGGTGTACGGCGAAGTGTAGAAGGACTGGACGTGGTAGACGCAATCCAGCAAGTAAAGACAAATAAACAGGACCGCCCGACAGAAAATGTAGTAATCAAGTCGGTAAAGGTTTTGGAATGACACAGCTTTCGGTCTATAAAGAACATTATAAAGAAACAATACGCCTGGGTGTCCCGATTATGTTGGGACAGTTAGGCATTATTATTGTCGGTTTCGCCGATAACATCATGGTCGGGCATCACAGTACGCCTGAACTGGCGGCCGCCTCTTTCGTCAACAACTTCTTCAATCTTGTTTTCATTGCCGGGATGGGATTCTCCTACGGGCTCACGCCTATTATCGGTGGGTTCTTCGCCCGGAAAGAATATGCCAAAGCCGGCGAAACACTGAAAAACAGTCTTTTTATCAACTTCATTGTCGGTGTGCTGCTCTGCCTCTGTATGCTGGCACTGCTGCTGAACATCGAGATACTAAAGCAGCCGGAAGAGCTGATGCCTTATATCGTACCCTACTATATACTGCAACTCTTCTCGGTGATATTCGCGATGCTCTTCAACTCGTTCAAGCAGTTCAGCGACGGGACGACCGATACGCTTACCCCCATGTGGATCATGCTGAGTACGAACGTCTTGAACATTATCGGTAATTACCTGCTTATATACGGTAAATTCGGTTGCCCGGAATTAGGGCTCACCGGCGCCGGCATCTCGACCCTCACCAGCCGTATTCTGACATTCGTAATCTTTTGCATCCTGTTTGCGAAACACACGCGCTACAAGGCCTATCTGGAAGGGTTCAAAAAGGGGACGGTCAACAAGCTGAACTTAGGCAATCTGATCCGCCTCGGCCTGCCGGTGGGATTCCAAATGGGAGTCGAAACCGGTTCTTTCAGCCTGAGTGTGATCATGATGGGCTGGTTAGGCAGCACAGCTCTTGCCGCCCACCAGGTGGTAGGCGTAATCACTACGCTCGGCTTTATGATCTATTACGGGATTGCGGCGGCGGTCACCATACGGGTAAGTGCCTATAGGGGATGGAACGACTGGCCGAATGTACGGCACGCCTCTTTTGCCGGCCTGCATCTGATTATGGCTACGGCACTTATAGTCGTACTCCTGATCCTGGCCTTCCGTAACACGATGGGTTACATCATCACGCCCGAAAAGGAGGTAGTCGAGATGGTGGCATTGCTCGCCTGGTCGGTTATCCTCTATCAGTTCGGAGACGGATTACAGATACTTTTCGCCAATGCCCTCCGGGGTATCGCAGACGTAAAATACATGGCCTACATGGCTTTTGTCTGTCATTTTGGATTAGCGCTGCCAATTGGTTATCTTTGTGGCTTCACATTAGGTTGGGGAGCTATCGGAGTATGGTGCGGTTTTCCGGTCAGCCTGACAACACTTGGGATATTGCTATGGAGACGCTTTAATAAATTGACAATAAAATAACTTATGACTAAAGATATAACAACAGAACACGTTTTCTGTGACTTGCGCTACCTGACACTGTTAGCACGCAGTTTTCCGACAGTAGCCGATGCCAGTACGGAGATCATCAACCTGGAAGCTATCCTGAACCTGCCGAAAGGAACAGAACATTTCCTGTCCGACCTGCATGGGGAGCACCAGGCTTTCAACCATGTGCTTAAGAATGCCTCCGGCGCGATCAAGCGGAAGGTAAACGAGATATTCAGCAATACGCTGCGCGACTTCGAGAAAAAAGAACTTTGCACGCTGATCTACTATCCGGAACAGAAGTTGGAGCTGGTCCGGCAGCACGAAAAGGATATGGACGACTGGTGCCTGATCACCCTGAACCAGCTGGTGCGCGTATGCCGGAACATCTCTTCCAAATACACCCGTTCGAAAGTGCGCAAAGCGTTGCCGAAAGAATTTTCCTATATTATCCAGGAGTTGTTGCACGAATCGTCCGACGAGCCGAACAAATCGGCCTATGTAGACCAGATTATCAATACGATCATCTCCACCGGGCGCGCCAACGACTTCATCATCGCCATGTGTAACCTGATACAACGCCTGACAATCGACTTGTTGCACATCATCGGGGACATCTACGACCGCGGACCGGGAGCGCACATCATCATGGATACTCTCTGCAACTACCATAACTTCGACATCCAATGGGGAAACCACGACATACTCTGGATGGGTGCCGCCGCCGGTAATGCCGGAAGTATTGCCAATGTCATCCGTATGTGTATGCGCTACGGAAACCTGGCAACCCTGGAAGATGGTTATGGAATCAATCTCCTGCCACTTGCCACTTTTGCGATGGAGGTATATGGCGATGATCCCTGCGAACTGTTCATTCCCCGCACCAATGCTTCGGATGCCACTTTCGACGAAAAGACTACCCAACTGATCGCCCGTATGCACAAAGCGATCACAATCATACAGTTCAAGTTAGAAGGCGAAATCATCCGCCGCCGTCCGGAATTCCTGATGGACGACCGTTTGCTACTTCACCACATCGACTTGAAACGCGGAACAATCCGCATCGAAGGAAAGGAATATGAACTGCGAGATAAAAACTGGCCGACCCTCAACGCCAAAGACCCATATGCCCTCTCCATTGAAGAAGAAGAGTTGATGCGCCGTATCAAACACTCGTTCGAATGCAGCGAAAAGTTGAAGAAGCATATGCGTTGCCTGTTCACGCACGGCAGCATGTATCAGGTCTGCAACTCGAACCTGCTGTTTCATGCTTCCGTCCCGATGAATCCGGACGGGACACTCAAAGCGGTCCGTATCGAAGGAACGGAATATAAGGGGAAAGCCCTGCTGGACAAAGTAGACCAGTTGGTGCGTACCGCCTACTTCGATGCAGACGGCAGCCCGGAAAAGGATTTCGCAATGGATTACATCTGGTATCTGTGGGAAGGGAAAGACTCTCCCCTTTTCGACAAAAGCCGGATGGCTACGTTCGAACGCTGTTTCATCGACGACAAATCGGTGCAGAAAGAGGAAAAAGGGGCCTACTATACCCTGCGGGAAGAAGAAGCGGTCTGCGATATGCTGTTGGACGAGTTCGGCGTGACAGGCCAACACCGGCATATCATCAACGGGCACGTCCCGGTCCGTTCCATCAAAGGTGAAAACCCGATCAAGGCTAACGGTAAACTGCTCGTGATCGACGGCGGCTTCTCTAAGGCTTATCATCCGGAGACGGGTATTGCCGGATATACGCTGGTCTACCATTCACGCGGTTTCCAGCTTGTACAACACGAACCGTTCATGTCGACCGACCAGGCTATCAAGGAGGGAAAAGATATCTTGTCGACAACGATAGTGGTAGAACTCAACTCACATCGCCAAATGGTAAAAGATACCGACAAGGGCGCCGACCTGCAAAAACAGATCCACGACCTTGAGAAACTTCTATACGCTTTCCGCAACGGCTTTATTAAAGAGAAAGAACGTAATAACGAATAAAAAACACCAGTCATGGACCGCGAGAAACTGAAGGGACATATCCTGATATTGATCACCAATATCCTGTTTGCCGTCAATATGCCGATATCCAAATATCTGCTGCCGACGCATGTTCCACCCGAAGGGCTTACTATTATGCGCATGGCTTTTGCCTGCGTGATGTTCTGGGTCGTTTCCCTGTTTGTCCATAAAGAGAAAGTTCCGCTGAAGGACCTGGGAATGCTCTTTGTCTGTGCCCTCTGCGGTGTCGGCATCAATCAAGGGTTATTCATCGTAGGACTAAACCGTTCTTCTCCTGTCGATGCCTCTATTATTGCGACTGCCGTGCCGATTTTTGTCTTGTTGTTAGCGGCAGTCATCTTGAAGGAGCCTATCACGCGGAAAAAATCATTCGGAGTATTCATGGGGGTAAGCGGAGGCTTGCTACTTGTCTTTAGCTCCACACAGTCGGCCGACAGTGTCAGCAGCCTGGACGGGGATGTCATGATGATTATCAGCGGACTGATGTATGCCATTTATCTGGTATTATCCAAGCCGCTCTCACTCCGTTATTCATCAGTCACGATGATGAAATGGATGTTCCTGTTCACAACCTTGGCATTAGTGCCGTTCACCTTCCGGCACGTATTGGACGCACCAGCTTTTCACCGGGAGGTATGGGATTTTACCGAACTGAGTGCAATCTTTTATGTCCTTTTCGGAGCGACTTTCCTCCCCTACCTGCTTATCCCGATGTCACTGAAGCGAATACGCCCGACAACCGTCAGCATGTATAATTACGTACAACCGATCGTCGCCTCACTGATTGCCGTCATGATCGGACAAGACACATTTTCCTGGCAAAAGTTTCTCTCTGCAATCCTGGTCTTTACAGGCGTTTACCTCGTGACGCAGAGTAAGAGCCGGGCGGATTTGGAGAAAGAAAAGCACAACAAGTCTGTTTTATAAGGACTGCGTTGTTCTTTTTGGCGCAATATTGAACTTTTATCTGTCAATTTTCAACTTTCTAACAAAAATATGCTTGCATTTGAAAAATAATGCGTAATATTGCCGACGTAAAAATAAACACAAGAGAAATCGCAAATGACATTAACAGGTTTTACATATCATACCTGGGCACTGACAATGACCCCTTGGGGGGTTTAGCATATACAAATAAACAAGTGCGGAGACCACGTCCCGCTTTGTTGCAATTCTCACATTGCATTCATTTCTTTTTTCAAATCAACAAATTATTAGTAAACAACTGGCATTCGCAAGCCGGCATAGCCACTTGCCAACTGCCAACTAAATAAATACATATCGATGAAAGTATTGAAATTCGGCGGAACATCCGTAGGTTCCGTGAATAGCATCCTGAGTGTAAAGAAAATAGTGGAGGCTATTGAAGAGCCCGTAATCGTCGTCGTATCCGCCCTTGGAGGCATTACAGACAAACTGCTGAACACAGCCTCGATGGCAACAAACGGCGATGTCGGATACGAAAGAGAGTTTTCTGAAATTATCACTCGCCACCTGGATGTTATAGAAGGAGTTATCCCAGATAAAGACAGACGGATCGAAGTCCAGAAACAGGTAATGGCCTTGCTGGACGAACTGGGGAATATTTACAAAGGTGTGTACCTTATTAACGATCTGTCTGCCAAGACATCCGACACGATTGTCAGCTATGGCGAACGTATCTCATCCCTGATCGTATCGAATGTGATAAACGAAGCAAAACTGTTCGACTCACGCAAGTTTATCAAGACAGTCAAACAGTTCAACAAACATATCGTAGATTTTGAGCTGACAAACAAACTGATCAAAGAAACATTCAATCCGCTTCCCAAAGTATCGCTGGTTCCCGGTTTCATTTCAACCAGCGCAGAAGGGGAAGTGACAAACCTGGGACGTGGAGGGTCCGACTATACCGCATCCATCCTGGCAACGGCATTAGATGCCCGCAGGCTTGAAATATGGACGGATGTCGACGGTTTCATGACTGCCGACCCGCGTGTGATCAGCTCAGCCTACGTAATCGACCGGTTAACCTTCACCGAAGCGATGGAGCTTTGTAACTTCGGTGCGAAAGTGATTTATCCTCCGACGATCTACCCGGTTTACCATAAGAATATTCCGATCCGCATTTTGAACACATTCAATCCGACGGCTCGCGGAACTTATATTTCCAAAGAGAAAATAAAAGATGAAGGCAAAGCCCTGATCAAAGGTATCTCTTCTATCAACGACACCTGCCTGATCACAGTACAGGGTTTGGGTATGGTAGGCGTAATCGGCGTAAACTACCGCATATTCAAGACTTTGGCAAAGAATGGCATAAGCGTGTTTATGGTTTCGCAGGCCAGTTCGGAAAACAATACGACATTCGCTGTCCGCAACGCGGATGCAGACTTGGCAGTCAAGGTGCTGGACGAAGAGTTCGCCCTCGAACGTGCGCAGGGTGACATGAGCGACACCGTAGCTGAAAAAGACCTGGCAACAGTTGCCATCGTCGGTGAGAACATGAAACGGACACCGGGCATTGCCGGGAAGCTGTTCGGTACGCTCGGAAGAGCCGGTATCAGTGTGATCGCCTGTGCGCAAGGTGCTTCAGAAACAAACATCTCGTTCGTTATCAAGCTGAAATACCTGCGGAAAGCGTTGAACTCCATTCACGACTCCTTTTTTCTGTCAGAATACAAGGTATTGAACCTGTTCATCGCAGGTGTCGGAACTGTAGGCGGCAACCTGTTGGAACAAATCCGTATCCAGCAGCTCAAACTTATGCAAAACGGTTTAAAGCTGAATGTAGTCGGAATAGCCAACAGCAAACGCGCTCTTTTCTCCCGCGAAGGACTGAACCTGGAGACTTGCATAGAGGAACTGAAAAAGAACGGTGAAGCAAGCTCACCGGAACATCTGAAAGACGAAATTCTGAAAATGAATATCTTTAATTCGGTTTTCGTAGACTGTACGGCAAACCAGGCAGTATCCGATCTCTATGAAGAGTTGCTGAATAATAACGTATCCGTTGTTGCAGCGAATAAGATCGCAGCATCTTCTTCCTACAACAATTATTCCAACCTGAAAGAAATCGCCCGCCATCGCGGTGTCAAGTTCCTGTTCGAAACGAATGTCGGTGCAGGATTGCCGATTATCAATACGATGAACGACCTGATCAACAGCGGTGATCATATCCTGAAACTGGAATCAGTCCTTTCCGGTACGCTCAACTACATATTCAACACCCTGAGCGCCGATATTCCTTTCAGTAAGGCGATCATGATGGCTAAGGAAGAAGGATATTCCGAACCGGACCCGCGTATCGACCTGAGTGGAAAAGACGTAATCCGTAAACTGGTTATCCTGACCCGTGAAGCCGGCTACAAGGTTGAAGAGGAAGACGTACAGCGTCATCTTTTCATCCCCGACAAATATTTTGAAGGTACGCTCGATGATTTCTGGCGGAATATACAGGAACTGGATACCGAATTTGAAGCAAAACGCCAGCAATTAGAGACAGAAGGCAAACGCTTCCGTTTTGTAGCCAAAATGGAAAACGGAGCCTGTGAAGTCGGCTTGCAGGAGGTAGATGCGCACCACCCGTTCTATGAATTGGAAGGCAGTAACAACATCATCATGATCTCCACCGAACGGTATCACGAATATCCCATGATCATCAAAGGATATGGAGCAGGTGCCGACGTAACGGCAGCAGGCGTATTCGCCGACATTATTTCGATCGCAAACATTCGATAAAAGATGAAAAGTATAATCATTCTGGGAGACGGGATGGCCGACGAGCCGATAGAGGCTTTAGGCGGCAAGACGCCAATGCAATATGCAGACACTCCTTATATGGACAGGCTGGCTGAAATGGGCGTGACCGGACGCTTGAAAACCGTTGCCGACGGTTTCCATCCGGGAAGTGAAGTGGCAAATATGGCAGTTTTGGGCTACGACCTTCCGACCGTATATGAAGGCCGCGGCGTATTGGAAGCCGCCAGTATCGGATATGAGCTGAAACCGGGGGAAATGGCGATGCGCTGTAACCTGATCTGTGTGGAAGGCGATATCCTGAAAAACCATTCATCCGGACATATCACAACCGGTGAGGCGGACGAACTGATCCGCTTCCTGAACGAGAAATTAGGCTCCGACCGCGTACATTTCTACACGGGTGTGTCTTACCGCCATCTGTTAGTGATCAAAGGAGGTGACAAACGCTTGGATTGCACGCCTCCTCACGATGTACCCCTCCATCCTTTCCGTCCCCTGATGGTTAAGCCGGAAGTGCCGGAAGCACAGGAAACGGCCGATCTGCTGAACGAGTTGATTCTGAAATCGCAAGAGATATTGAAGGATCATCCCGTCAACCGGAAACGTGTTGCCGCCGGGAAAGATCCGGCAAACAGCATTTGGCCCTGGTCGCCCGGATATCGCCCGGCCATGAAGACTATGCAGGAAATGTATGGCTTCAAGCAAGGCTCCGTGATCTCTGCCGTCGACCTGATCCGCGGTATCGGCGTATATGCCGGACTGAAAGTGATCGACGTGGAAGGCGCCACCGGACTGTACGACACCAACTACGAAGGAAAAGCGCACGCCGCTCTCGAATCCCTGAAAACAAACGACTTCGTCTATCTCCATGTGGAGGCCAGCGACGAAGCCGGACACGAAGGCGACGTGGATCTGAAAATAAAAACGATCGAGAACCTGGACAAGCGGGCGATCGGCATTATTTTCGAAGAATTGCAGAAATGGGACGAGCCAGTTGCAATAGCCGTACTTCCGGATCACCCGACTCCCTGCGCCATCCGTACCCATACAAACACCCCGGTTCCTTTCCTGATCTACAAACCGGGACAGGCACCCGACGCTGTCACCCGTTTCGACGAGTGTTCCGTTCTGAAGGGTAAATATGGCATTTTAGAGAAAGACGAATTTATAAAAGAGTTATTATGAAATATTACAGCACAAATAAGCAAACTCCCTTTGCCTCATTGGAAGAAGCCGTTGTAAAAGGGCTCGCCGGTGACAAAGGGCTATATATGCCCGAACGCATCGTCAAATTAGACGAGGATACGATCGGCAATATGAAGAACCAATCTTTCCACGAAATAGCCTGCACTGTGGCACAGGCTTTCTTTGGTGAAGACATCGATGCCGGTACCTTGAATGAGATCGTAAAAGACACGCTGTCGTTCGAGACTCCGGTGGTACACGTCGACGACAACATCTACAGCCTCGAGCTGTTCCACGGTCCGACACTGGCCTTTAAGGATGTCGGCGGCCGTTTCATGGCACGTCTGCTGGGATATTTCATTAAAAAAGAAGGGCTGAAGCAAGTTAACGTATTGGTTGCCACTTCGGGAGACACAGGCAGTGCCGTTGCCAATGGATTTTTAGGTGTGCCGGGCATCCATGTGTATGTGCTCTATCCCAAAGGAAAGGTAAGCCCGATCCAGGAATGCCAGTTCACGACATTAGGACAGAATATTACCGCACTGGAGATAGACGGCACGTTCGACGATTGCCAGGCATTGGTCAAGTCGGCCTTTATGGACGACGAGCTGAACCGCCACATGAAACTGACATCGGCCAACTCGATCAACGTTGCCCGTTTCCTTCCGCAATCATTCTACTATTTCAATGCATACGCGCAATTAGACAAGATCGGTAAAGCGGATGAATTGGTCGTTTCTGTTCCCAGCGGGAACTTCGGAAACATCACAGCCGGGTTGTTTGCCAACCGGATGGGATTACCCGTAAAGCGCTTTATTGCCGCCAACAACCGCAATGATGTATTCCTCGAATATCTGAAAACAGGCACTTACACCCCGCGTCCTTCCGTTGCAACGATAGCCAACGCAATGGATGTAGGCGATCCGAGCAATTTTGCCCGTATCCTGGATCTGTTTGGCAAAAATGGCAACCCGCATCAGGAAATTAGCCGACTGATAAGCGGCTATCGTTTCACAGATGAAGAAATCGCCGTTACCATGAAGCAGGTCTACACAAAAACCGGTTATTTGCTCGATCCGCATGGTGCATGTGGTTATCAGGCGTTAATTGAAAACAAGCTCGCCCCCGGTGAAACAGGCGTATTCCTGGAAACGGCCCACCCGGCGAAGTTCAAAGGAACGGTAGACAGCATCCTGGAAGCGGATATTGAAATACCGGCAAAGCTAAAAGCCTTTATGCAAGGGACAAAACAAAGTATCGAGCTGAAAAAAGATTTCGAGGGTTTCAAGTCTTACCTGATGAAACAATAAGATTAAAGAGGATGCATCAAAAGTCCTATTTATAGCATCTGTGTCTTGGCGGACTTGCCCCGCCATCTCATACTAAATTGATGCATCCTCTTTATTTTTCATTCAATGGCCCAGTCTTTCATCTCATACATATCCGTGTATTCTTCCCATTCGGGATCAACCTCCGTATAAATAGAGATCGGCAACTCTTCAAACGGAGCCAATGCTTCGTTCAGCCGTTCACCGAAAACACGGACGGTACGGGTGTAATAGACCCATATCTTCTCTCCTCCTCCGGTATATACACCCGTCAGGATTGAAAGCTTATCCTTTTCCATTGCCTTGCGCAAGCTTCCTGTATCTCTTCCATCTTTTCAGCCAATGCTTCGGAAGGCATTCCCTTGTCGTCACCTTCATATTTCCAGGTGATTTCCACCCGTTCCTTGAACTTGCCCGACTGCACAAATTCGGTTAGTTCGTCACGGCCGGAAACAGTGACCAACTGTCCGGATTCATTCTCTGAAAGAGCGGTAAACCATTCGTTACTTAGTTTCATATCAATATCAATTATTCTACAAAAATAGATATTATTTATGAGATCAGGCGTCTATACAAAGCAGTTATCTTTTATCTTTGTCCTCAAAATAGAAAATATAATAATTCTTTTAGACAATGATCAGACCGGTAAAACTCCAGGATGCAAAAACGATTACGGATATCTACAATGAATATGTCTTGCATAGTGTAGCAACCTTCGACACGGAACCCTTACAGGAAGAAACGATGCGTTCACGGATAGCTGAAATCTCCGCCCATTTCCCCTATTTTGTTTACGAAGTGGACAACAAAGTGGTCGGATACTGCTACGCCCATCCCTGGAAAGAGCGCGCCGCCTACAGATATACGCTGGAAACTACCGTCTACCTGTCACCGGAAAGTACAGGAAAAGGCATCGGGAAGCAATTGATGGTAAAGCTGATCGACGAATGCCGCCAAAAAGGATTTCACGCCCTGATCGCCTGCATCACGGAAGGGAATGAAGCCAGCAACATATTACATGAAAAACTCGGATTCAAACAAGTCTCCCGCTTCGAAAAAGTAGGACTGAAATTCGACCGTTGGCTGGATGTCGTGGACTATGAGTTAGTGCTTCTCTAACAGCCATTTCCATACAGGTAATACATGGATACAACGCCCATCATCGATTGTTACTTCTTCGTATTCCTCCAAGGTTATTATATATCCTTCTTTCAGCTTATAAGCATCCATAGCAGAAAGGACACCTTTCATTTCACGTTCCCGCGTACGCGGATCATTTAGAGAAACAGTAACCTGGAAAGATTGGACTATTTGATTTCCTTCACGAACTATAAAATCACATTCTTGTGTATCTGCATGATAATAAATTTCTTTTCCTTGCCGCAAGAGCTCCACGCATACAATATTTTCCAAAAGGCTTCCTAAATTATCCGTGGCGTTGAAACCTATTTTATTGATAATTGCATTGTCTATAAAGTAAATCTTTTTAGGGCTTTTCATCTGAGCACCTACAGAATAATCAAATTTACCAAGTTGATAAACCAGATAAGTATCCTCAATAAATCCGAGATAAGATTTAATTGTATCTGAAGTCTTTATTCCAACAACTTTTGCAACAGAATTATAAGTGTACCGATGAGTAGCATTGCTGGCTAAATAATACATCATTTCTTTAAGTTGCTTCTCATTATTAATCCGGTTGCGTACTACCACATCTTTATATAAAATATCATTATATAACGAAGACAAATAATTAGTACTTCCCCAACGTATATATTGGGGAAAGCCGCCTATCTTCAAATATTTACGCATCTGACTGGATAATCGGGCTTTGCCTTCTGTCGTATAAAAGTATTCATGCTTGAATTCAAACTGTTCCAATTTCAGAAATTCAAGAAAAGAAAAAGGATAAAGTTCCACAGTCACATGACGTCCGGTCAAAAAAGTAGCCAGTTCCCGACTTAGAAGGTTCGCGTTACTACCCGTAACAAACACTTTACATCCTTGCCCATAAAGCCTGCTAATAAAGCGTTCCCACCCTTGTATATTTTGTATTTCATCCAAATAATAAGTCTTCTGCAAACCAAAATCTTCCATAAAGACCTCATTCAGCATTTGGAAGTCTTCTACAGTAAAACTAATAAGCCGTTCATCATCAAAATTGAGATAGTAGTCTTTTTCTTCCCGCCTTTTTTGTATCTGATGTAACAGGACAGATTTACCACAGCGCCGCACTCCTGTTATGACGACCACTTCCGGACATTCGAGCAAAGTAGGATCGATATATCGTTCAATACCTAAGTCTACATTCTGGGCTTTCTGCTCATAAATGACTTGCCTTAACAGTTCCTTATTCATGATGATGTTCTTTTATTGAGGCAAATATAACAAAAAGTTCCGAATGTCATTCGGAACTTTGCCTGCAATATTCCGATTTCTAATCGGAATATTTGTAATCTATATCCTTATTTCATCTCTTTCTTCCTCTTCTTCCACAGTTGGTAGCTATTGAAAATATTTTGCCAGAGGACGTATGAGCCGGGACCGACCGATGAAAGCGGATCCAGATACGTGTAAGACATCCAGATGGCAAGCACGGTGTTCTTCTGTCCGAGCGCCTGCCCGGCGCTGATGCGATCGAAATAACGGGTACCGATCCGTTTCCCTAAATAGAACTGAATGACGCAGGTTATAAATCCGGCCAATGCAATCAACACCTCAACACCCACTGCGGCATCACTATTGGCAAGCGATTTTACAGTCTGGGCTGTTACAATTGTAAGGGCAACAGCCCAAAGATAGAAAGCCATATCACGGAAGCCCAACAAGAAATGATGGACTTTCGGAAGATAATAGCGAAACAGCATTGCCAGGATAAACGGGAAAAGCAACAACGGGAACACTTTGCTCAATATTTTCAGGAATGCCGTCAGGAAAGTAATATTAGCATGAGGCTCCACCAAAGGGAACATCAGCGGAACAACGATTGCCGCCAGGATATTGGACAACAGCGTATAAGTAGTCAAACTGGATGCACTCCCTCCCAATTTACCGGTAATAACAGCAGCTGCCGTCGCCGTCGGGCAAATCAGGCAAACCATCGCCCCCTCAAACACCTCCTTATAGGAACCTTCCATCCGGACGAATATCAGCAAAGCGGCTATTGCAGAGGCAGAAACAAGCTGGAACAGCAACAGCCATCCGTGCCAGGGAGAAGGCAACAACTCGTGCGGCTGCACCTTGCAGAAAGTTAGCAACAGCTGTGCAAAGATCAGGAAAGGGGTCAAATAGGCAACTAAAGAATTCATAAACGGTTTTGTCGGCTCCAGAAAAGTGAAGTTGGCAAACATAAAATAACCTAACACACCGGCCAACATTGCAATAGGCAACGTCCAGTTTTTCAGAAAATTCAACATAATACCTATTCTTTATATTTTCGGGACAAAGATATATATAATATTAAACCCGAAGAACTCTTTTTTTCTACAAATCGCCAAATAAGCTATTCCCGTACCGTAGCGGGTTTATAAGGGAAAGTAAACCCGAACGTCGTCCCCTTTCCAACTTCCGACTCCACCCATATTTCACCGCCAAGATATTCAATGATCATCCGGCAAATAGAAAGCCCCAGGCCGGTGCCTTGGGCAAAAGCATTCAGTTTGACAAAACGTTCGAATACGCTGTTCTGTTTCTCCGGCGGAATACCACAACCGGTATCCGCCACATAAACACGCAGCATCTCCCCGTCTTGTATCGAGAAGCCGAAGCGTATGCTGCCTTCTTCCGTAAACTTGATAGCGTTAGTTATAAGATTTATAAGAACTTGCATAAACCGGCTCTTGGCTATCGAGACGAAACAATCCTCCTCCTTCCGTTCGAATATCAGCTTGACATGATTCGTTATACGGCTCTGCATGGATACTTCCAATTCATGTAGCATGGTGTTTATATCGACATCCGAATAGATGAAATCCAATGTCCCCGCCTCTATCTTCGACAAATCCAGGATATCATTGATAAGCTGCAACAGCAAGACATTATTGTTTTCGATGATATGAACATATTCTTCTTTCTCCTCCGCATCGTCCGTCATGGCAAGAATATTGGAGAAACCGACAATTGCATTCAAAGGCGTACGGATCTCGTGGCTCATATTGGCCAGGAAAGCAGACTTCAGCCTATTGGACTCCTCAGCCTTATTCTTGGCGTTCAGCAGTTCCTCTTCCACTTTCTTCCGGTCTGTAATGTCGATTACGGAACCAATCAGTGATGTCGGTTTTCCGTCTTCATCCCTTTTCTCCACAGTCGCATATGTTTCCACCCATACCAGTTCGTCTTCCCCCTCCGGAAGAATACGATACTCCTCCTTTATCTTATCGACATGGCCAAGTAGCAAAGCCTCGCAAGCCTCTTCTATCTTACCCCTGTCGTCCTCGTAAATCTTTGCAAAATATTCAGAGGCCGGTGCTATCAGTTTACTTTCATCAAACAACCCGGAAAAACCGGTGTTCCCGGAAGGGTTCATTTCACAAAGGATGGTCTGCTGGACCAAATCCCATTTCCAGGGAACAATGTTTGCCACATCCAACGACATGGAGAGCTTTTTGTTCAGAGAGCGTAATACCTGTTGCGCTTTAACCACTTCCGTTACATCCGACATGAACAGGTCGACACAACACGGCGTACTGGACGGGATGATCAGGACATTCAGATAATGCTCGGCCGGTTCATAGTAATATTGGACACTGAGTTGCTTGTTTTGTGCCAATATAAGCGAACAGGCCTGCATATATTGCACCAAACGGGAATGGGACAGCTCCGAACCTTTCTTATTCAGGAAATGAGTTTTTCTATCGAATAACTTTTCAAATTCAGGATTGACATCGACTATCAAATAATCGACGGCATTACCTCCCTCATATAAGATCTGCTGCTTCATATAGGAAATAGGCATACAGTTGATCAGCTGCCTGTAATTCCTCATAAACGCAATTTCCCTGGTGTGGAATATCCGCAGCTTGTTCAATGATTTAATCCGCAGGCACAGGAATAAGATAAAGACGAAAAGGACTCCACTGCCTGCGTAAACATGGTTATGATATTGCTGCCAAAATGATGGAGGTTTCATATAAAAGATAGCATCGGAAGGCAGATCAGAAAGCGGAATATTCTTTTGTATCAAGACCTGGTAGTTCAACACCGAACACGGCTGACCGGGAGTAATAACGGCATGCAGCTTTTTCCCTTTCAATATATCACTGACAATTCCGGTAAGCGTAGTAGAGATATTGGATTCCGGATAAAAAAATCCCCCGACCATCCCGTTTTCCACTATTCCCATGTCATTCAGGGTGAAGATAGGAGCGTCCGTATAAGAACTCAGCATCCGGTAAGTATCGGAACTAAGAATATCCCGATTCCCCTGCTGATTTAAAAGAATCCATGAATAATACAAAACACAAGTCCGTTTATCCACACGGCTTAACAGAGAGATAAGTTCATCCGTACTCGTATCTCCGGCTGTTATCAGTTGCAGTTCAATATCCGGAAAATCATTCTCCATGACATCTTGGATAAAGCGCTTATTCTGTGCACTGATATAACGCTTATCCGCCAGAAAGATAAGCCGTTTCATATCGGGTTTCAAATTCTTTATCAGATTGACCGTTTCGGATATATATTCCGGGACATACAGTATAGTCAGGTTATGGAAGGTTTCGACCATCTCTGAAAGGTTGATTTGCAGTTCTTCCGGACAAGCCTCTTTAGACAAGTAATATTCATAGGGAGCAATAAAATCCTTCTCCGCACAAACTAAAAGCGGAATATCTTTACCCCAACGGCGTTTCAACTCGTCCCGCAACAACATATAAGCGCTATTTCCCAGTAAAATCACTAAAGAAGGAGGCGTTCCCGTATATTTCCGGGATAAATAAGTTGAGAAATTCTCGACATCAGCATCCGTCTTTATCAGCATCAGGTCCATATTTTCCGTATAGGCAGTCCAACTTTCATCATCTGTTGTCATTTGCTCATAGACCGGCGCCGTAAAAATACGGCTCCAAGGATTAGATTCCGTATAAGAGTTTATGATTAGCACATAACTGTTTTCGCCCCCATCCGGAGAAGCATAGGATGGCAAGGTGGTTATTATCAGAAAAACCACTAACAAAAAAAGGCCCTTTAAATGATACCAGCGTTTCATATTTGTACTATTTTAGCCCATACTCCAAAACCTGTTGAAAATCAAAGATACTCTTTAAAAAATGTCCAAAGGTAAGAAAAAAAGATATAGCAAAAGAAAATGACCACAGAATTAATTATCCATATTATGATAATCAATCTATGGTCATTCTATAACCAATGTCATGCCCACCCGATTGTGGACTATTGAATACTTATTTTCTGAACGGAGGTCTTACCACCTGTGCTTTCAGGTTACGGTTACGGACCTTGATGAAGATTTCCGTTCCGGCTTTTGCATATTCAGGTTTCACATAGCCCATACCGATACCTTTCTTCAATACGGGAGACATCGTACCGGATGTTACCACACCGATCACATTATCTTCTGCGTCGACGATTTCATATTCATGACGGGGAATACCTTTGTCAACCAGTTCGAACGCACACAGTTTGCGTGTCACGCCTTCCTTCTTCTGGCGTTCCAACTCGGCACGGTTCGTAAAGTTCTTTCCTTCTGCAAACTTAGTGATCCAACCCAGGCCGGCTTCAATCGGAGAAGTCGTGTCGTCCAGGTCATTGCCATACAGGCAGAAGCCCATTTCCAGGCGCAACGTATCACGCGCGCCCAAACCGATCGGTTTGATGCCTTCCGGTTTTCCGGCTTCAAAGATTGCATTCCAGATCGTCATTGCATCATCCGGATAGAAATACAGTTCGAAACCACCGGCTCCGGTATAACCCGTATTGGAGATAATCACATTCTTGCAACCGGCAAACTCACCTGTTACAAATGAATAATAAGGGATGGAAGACAGATCGACCGGAGTCAGGCGTTGCAGTACTTCAACGGCTTTCGGTCCCTGGATAGCCAACTGCGCCGTCCGATCAGAAGAATTTTCCAATTCGGCTCCAACCGTATTATGGCTTACACACCAATCCCAGTCCTTCGCGATATTACCGGCATTGACTACCAACAGATATTTCTCCGGCTCATAGTGATACACTAACAGGTCGTCCACGATACCGCCTTTATCATTCGGGAAACAAGTATATTGAGCCTTGCCAATCGGCAGGACAGAAGCGTCGTTCGACGTGATACTCTGGATGAAAGCCAATGCGTTCGGGCCTTTTACCCAGAACTCGCCCATATGTGAAACATCGAACACACCTACGCCGTTCACAACGGTCATGTGTTCATCAATAATACCGGTATATTCAATCGGCATGTTGAAACCGGCAAACTCATGCATTTTGGCACCTTGTGCAATGTGCACATCGGTAAAGGGAGTTGTTTTCATGTTATTATAAATTTATTTAAGATTTTTGAGCCAGCAGCTCAGCTATTTTGATAATTGTTTCCATACTTTTTTCCAGCGACTTGACCGGAAGAAATTCATAACGGCCGTGAAAATTCAATCCTCCGGCAAAAAGGTTCGGACAAGGCAGGCCCATAAAGGAAAGGCGTGCACCGTCCGTTCCGCCGCGAATCGGTTTGACCAAAGGCGTCACACCGGCAGCCGTCATCGCGTCGAACGCCAGGTCTATGATATATTTCTTCGGCTCAACGACTTCACGCATATTGTAATACTGGTCGCGCAACTCCAAGGTCGTACTGCCCGGATGCATTTCGTTCATCCGTTTCACCAGCTCTTGCAGCAATTCTTTCTTCTGTTCGAAGGCTGTCCGCACATGATCGCGGATAATGTAAGAAAGGGAAGCCTCTTCAACCGTCCCGCCCATAGCTGTCAGATGGAAGAAACCGTCATAGCCGTCCGTATGTTCCGGACGCTGTGCGGCCGGTAGCCAGGAAGCAAATTCCACAGCCAGCAGGGAAGCGTTGAGCATCTTGTCTTTTGCATAACCCGGATGCACGTTCAACCCTTTGAAAAGGACTTTCGCACCGGCAGCGTTAAAGTTCTCATATTCCAGCTCTCCGATCTGTCCGCCGTCAATCGTATAGGCCCATTCGCAACCGAATTTCTCCACATCGAAATGGTCAGCACCGGCACCGATCTCTTCATCCGGCGTAAAACCGATACGGATCTTGCCGTGTTCAATCTCCGGATGATCCTTCAGATATTTCATAGCCGAGATAATAGCGGCCACACCGCCTTTATCATCAGCCCCCAACAGCGTCTTGCCGTTCGTCACAATGATATCCTGTTCCTTATAATCATTCAGTTCGGGAAACATCAACGGAGAAAGCACGATGTTCTCTTCCGCACACAACACGATATCGCCACCCTTATAAGTCACGATACGGGGTTGCACGTCTTTTCCCGACATATCGGGACTTGTGTCCAGATGGGCAATGAAACCGATCGTCGGAATCGCCTTCGCCGTATTGGCGGGCAAAGTTGCCATCAGGTAGCTCTTATCATCGAGGGTTATATCCTCCAACCCGATCTCTTTCAGTTCCTTAACCAGTGCTTCTGCAAACACGAGCTGTCCCGGCGTACTGGGCGTCGTCCCCGTCGTTTCGCTCGACTGCGTGTCGAACGTCACATACTTCAAAAATCTATCTGTTACAGTCATAAGCTTATTATTAATGTTACAAGCCCTAAAAGTAATCAAAGTGTCACGAACAACAAAATTTAGAAGCAACTACTTCCGTCAAAACAGTGTGTACAAACTTTACATTTCGGCAATCCGATTGCTTCCACCAATGTTTCCAGCGTGTTGAACTTTAATGAGCTCAAACCGAAACGCTCGGCAATAATATCCACCATCCTCTGGTATTCGGGTGAACCGGTTGTCGCATATTTGTCCAGATTCTTATTTTCATCACCTTCAAGTTCCTGGATGATACGGCGGGAAATCAGTTCGAGGTCGCTCTTCGAAGAAGTGAACCCGATAAACGGACAACCGTAGATCAGCGGCGGACAAGCGATACGCATGTGCACTTCCTTTGCCCCGTAATCATAAAGAATCTTCACGTTATCGCGAAGCTGCGTGCCACGGACAATAGAGTCGTCGCAAAACAAAATCCGCTTGCCTTCCAGCATGGCACGGTTCGGGATCAGTTTCATCTTGGCAACCAGTGAACGCATCTCCTGATTGGCCGGAGTAAAACTGCGCGGCCAGGTCGGTGTATATTTTGTGATCGCACGGTGGTAAGGAGCGCCTTTTCCTTCGGCATATCCCAACGCCATACCGACGCCCGAATCCGGAATACCGCAAACGCAATCCACATCGTATTCGTCTTTCTTTCCCATCTTATAACCGCTTTGGAAACGGACCTCCTCGACATTCTTGCCTTCATAGCAGGATACCGGGAAACCATAATAAACCCAAAGGAACGAGCAAACCTGCATCTGTTCGTTAGGCTTACGCATCTGCTCGATGCTGTCGGCACGCAAACGAATGATTTCGCCCGGACCGACGAACCGCTCGATTTCATAATCCAGATTGGGCAAACTGCTCGATTCGCTGGTGGCGGCAAAAGCACCTTCTTTCTTACCTATAATAATAGGAGTACGTCCCCATTTGTCCCGGGCAACAACGATTCCGTCTTCCGTCAGCAGCAACATGGAGCAGGAACCTTTGATCCGGTTATAGACATTCTCGATTCCTTCGACAAAATCTTTTCCCTGTGTAATCAGCAGGGCAACCAGTTCGGTCTGGTTTGTTTTGCCCGAACTCAACTCGGAAAAGTGCATGTTCGCCTTCAGCAAATCCTGTTCCAGTTCATCGATGTTGTTGATCTTCGCTACCGTCACGATCGCGAACTTTCCAAGATGTGAATTGATCACAATCGGCTGCGCATCCGTATCACTGATAATACCGATTCCTGCATTTCCTACAAACTTGGGAAGAGCAGGTTCAAACTTGGTACGAAAATAAGAACTTTCCAGATTGTGAATGGAACGGGTAAAGCCGGCTTCTTTATCGTATGTAGCCAGACCGCCTCGGCGAGTCCCCAGATGAGAATTGTAGTCGGTGCCATAGAATAAATCAACAGCGCAAGCCGACTTAGAAATAGTTCCGAAAAAACCACCCATTGTAAATAGTGTTTTTGATTTTTGAATTAGGTTGCAAAGGTACAAGATTATTTAGAAATTTCAGAAGTTACGCCCACACGTTTGCATTTTTTACAGGGGAAACTTCGCTTATTCCTTACCATCTTAACCACAAAATAGATGCAAACACAATAAAAGGTCGAAACGAATAATTCCGCTTTTCTAAATAAATACGCTCCCCCTAATTTTCAATTTTCAACTCATAACTTTCAACTATTCCGGGGGGCTTATTGTATAAAACGCATTTTCAAGCCTCAAAAGAGAGCTAAAAGCAAATAAACGTTAACCCACTTTTCGGCCGTCAAAAAGGGACTTTTTCCTCTTTTTTGAGCGTTTTCAACAATTACGACCGTCCTCTTTGCCATTACGACCGTGCTAATGTGTAGTGCACTCGGCACCTCGCGAAGATT